>JASKZT010000073.1 GCA_030145965.1 Ornithinimicrobium sp. | reverse complement strand
TGCTCCGGCGACGGCACGCTGAAGATCGAGATGAACTTCCTCCCGGACGTCTACGTCCCCTGCGAGGTGTGCCACGGGCGGCGCTACAACCGCGAGACGCTCGAGGTCCACTTCAAGGGCCGCACCATCGCCGACGTCCTGGACATGCCCATCGAGGAGGCGTCCGAGTTCTTCGCCGCGGTCCCGGTCATCAGCCGCCACCTGACGACCCTGGTCCAGGTGGGGCTGGGCTACGTCCGGCTCGGCCAGCCGGCCACGACGCTCTCCGGCGGTGAGGCCCAGCGGGTCAAGCTGGCATCGGAGCTGCAGAAGCGCTCCTCGGGCCGCACGATCTACGTGCTCGACGAGCCGACGACCGGCCTGCACTTCGAGGACCTCAACCGGCTTCTGGGCGTGCTGCAGGGCCTGGTCGACAAGGGCAACACCGTCCTGGTCATCGAGCACAACCTGGATGTCATCAAGTCTGCCGACTGGATCGTGGACATGGGTCCGGAGGGCGGCAACGGCGGCGGCACGGTCGTGGTGCAGGGCACGCCCGAGCGCGTCGCCCAGCACCCGACGAGCCACACCGGCGCCTTCCTCGCCCCGCTGCTCGAGGCGGGCGGCAGCCTGTCCCGCGGTCGTGGACGCACCAGCGCGTGAGGAGGACACCGTGACCGACCAGCTGAGGACCCCGCCCGCGGCCCGACCCGCCGGGTGCCGCGCCACCCGCCGCCAGGTGCTGCAGGCCGCCGCCCTGGCCCCGGTGGCCGGAGCCGCGCTCTCCGCCTGCTCCGGCGGGGCGGGCCCGTCTGCGGCCACGTCGCACGACGGCACCGTGACCGTCCCGTCCGCGGACACCCCCGTCGGCGGGGCGACCTACTACGCCGACGCCAAGGTCGTCGTGACCCAGCCGACCGAGGGAGGCTTCCTGGCGTTCGACGCCACCTGCCCGCACCAGGGGTGCATGACCTCCCAGGTCGAGGACGGCGTGCTCGTCTGCCCGTGCCACGGCAGCCGGTTCGCGGCGGACACCGGCGACGTCGTGCGTGGGCCGGCGGAGGCCGGCCTGACCGCTCTCACGGTGACCGTCGAGGGCGGCGACCTCCAGATCCGTGGCTGACCCCGCGAGCTACCGCCCACGACCGGGCGAGATCCCCACCGAGCCGGGCGTCTACCGCTTCCGCGACCAGCACGGGCGGGTCATCTACGTCGGCAAGGCGCGCTCGCTGCGCCAGCGCCTCTCCTCCTACTTCCAGGACCTCGGGGCGCTGCACCCGCGCACGCGCCAGATGGTCACGACCGGAGCCAGCGTGGAGTGGACGGTCGTGCGCAACGAGGTCGAGGCGCTCCAGCTCGAGTACTCCTGGATCAAGGAGTTCGACCCCCGTTTCAACGTCAAGTACCGCGACGACAAGTCCTACCCCTACCTCGCCGTGACGATGGGGGAGGAGTTCCCCCGGGCCCAGGTCATGCGCGGCGCCAAGCGGCCCGGCACGCGCTACTTCGGCCCGTACGCCCACGCCTGGGCCATCCGCGAGACGCTGGACACCGTCCTGCGCGTCTTCCCGCTGCGCACCTGCTCCACGGGCGTCTTCCGCCGGGCCGCGCAGTCGGGCCGGCCGTGCCTGCTGGGCTACATCGACAAGTGCTCGGCGCCGTGCGTCGCCCGGGTGAGCGCGGAGGAGCACCGGGCGATCGCCGAGGACTTCTGCGACTTCATGGCCGGTGACACCCAGCGCTTCGTGCGGCGCCTGGAGCAGCGGATGAAGGACGCCTCCGCCGAGCTCGACTTCGAGACCGCAGCGCGGCTGCGCGACGACGTCGGCGCCCTGCGGCGCGCGCTGGAGCGCTCGGCGGTCGTGCTGCCCGACGCCACGGACGCCGACGTCTACGCGCTGGCCGACGACGAGCTGGAGGTCGCCGTCCAGGTCTTCCACGTGCGCGGGGGCCGGGTGCGCGGGCAGCGCGGCTGGGTCTCGGAGAAGGGCGCCGAGGACGTCGCCTCCGTCGTCGAGCACCTCCTGCAGCAGGTGTACGGCGGGGAGCGGGGGGAGGACGTGCCGCGCGAGGTGCTGGTGCCCGTGGCGCCCTCCGACCACGACGAGCTGGAGGAGTGGCTCAGCCGGCTGCGCGGCTCCCGGGTCCGGGTCCGGGTGCCCCAGCGCGGAGACAAGCGCACGCTGATGCAGACGGTGGCCCGCAACGCCGAGCAGTCGCTCGCCCGGCACAAGGTCGCCCGGTCCGGCGACCTCACGCTGCGCTCCCAGGCCCTGCAGGAGCTGCAGGAGATGCTCGACCTGCCCGAGGCGCCGCTGCGCATCGAGTCCTTCGACATCAGCCACGTCCAGGGCAGCGACGTCGTCGGCTCGATGGTCGTCTTCGAGGACGGCCTGGCCCGCAAGTCGGAGTACCGGCGCTTCATCGTGCGCGAGGGCACCGGCGACGACACCGCCGCCATGCACGAGGTGCTGACGCGACGGTTCCGTCACCTCGTCAACGGGGCCCGGGCCGCCGAGGGGCACACCGCCGCGCCGGAGGACGCGCCGGAGGGCGGGACGCCGAAGGACGAGGCGCGCAGCACGAAGTTCCGCTACCCCCCCAACCTCGTCGTCGTCGACGGCGGGCTGCCCCAGGTCAACGCCGCCCGGGCCGCCCTGGCCCAGGTGGGCGTGGACGACGTCTCGGTCGTCGGCCTGGCCAAGCGCCTGGAGGAGGTGTGGCTGGCCGGGCACGAGTACCCCGTGGTCCTGCCGCGCACGAGCGAGGCCCTCTACCTGCTCCAGCGGGTCCGCGACGAGGCCCACCGCTTCGCCAACGCCTTCCACCGCCAGCGCCGGTCCCGGTCGATGACGACGAGCCAGCTCGACGGCATCCCCGGCCTGGGGACCGCCCGCCAGCAGGCCCTCCTCGCCCGCTTCGGGTCGGTCAAGGCCCTGCGCCGGGCCACCGTGGAGGAGCTCGTCGAGGTCCCGGGCATCGGGCCGGCCGTCGCGGCGGCCGTCGTCGGCCGCCTGCAGGGCGCCGACCCCGGTCCGGCGGTTAACCTGAGTACCGGCGAGGTCCTGGACTAGCCGCCGGCGCGGGCGCCACCGGGTCCGCGACCCCGCCGTGAGATGCCCGCCCACGAGACGACAGGCCGACCGTGACTGCCGAGGACCGCACCGCCCAGCTTCCCCCCGAGACCACCGGGCCGGAGGACGGGACCCGGCGTCACGACGTCGTCATCCTCACCGGGATGTCCGGCGCCGGGCGGACGACCGCCGGCGACGTGCTCGAGGACCGGGGGTGGTACGTCGTGGACAACCTGCCGCCCTCGATGATCCTCGAGCTCATGGAGGTCACCGCCGACGACCCGGCGCGGCAGAAGGTGGCCGCCGTCGTCGACGTGCGCAGCCGCAACTTCACGACCGAGCTCTCCGAGGCCCTCCAGGCGCTGGGGGACCGGGGCTGGCGCCCCCGCGTCGTCTTCGTCGACGCCTCCGACGAGGCGCTCGTGCGCCGCTTCGACGCCGTCCGTCGCCCTCACCCGCTGCAGGGGGAGGGGCTGCTCCTCGACGGCATCCGTCGGGAGCGCCGGCTGCTCGCGGACCTGCGTTCCAACGCCGACGTGGTCGTCGACACGAGCAACTACAACGTGCACCAGCTCAGCGCGAAGGTCGACTCGCTCATCGAGACCGGCGCGAAGGTCCGGCTGCGTCTGGCCGTCATGTCCTTCGGCTTCAAGTACGGCATCCCGCTGGACGCCGACATCGTCCTCGACCTGCGCTTCCTGCCCAACCCCTACTGGGACCCGGCCATGCGCCCCTACACCGGCAAGGACGAGGCCGTCCGCGACTTCGTCCTGAGTCAGGACCTCGCCGGCAGCTTCCTCGACCACGGCGAGCGGATGCTGCGCACCGCGGTCGCCGGCTACCTCGCCGAGGGGCGACGCTTCGTCACCGTCGCGGTCGGCTGCACCGGTGGCAAGCACCGCTCCGTGGCGATCGCCGAGGACCTGACCCTGCGCCTGTCCGACCTCGAGGACGTCGGGGTGCAGCTGACCACCTTCCACCGCGACCTGGGACGCGAGTGACCGGCCCCCGCGTCGTGGCCCTGGGCGGCGGGCACGGGCTGTCCGCGTCGCTCCAGGCGCTGCGGCACACGACCGAGGCCATCACCGCGGTCGTCACCGTCGCGGACGACGGCGGCTCGAGCGGGCGGCTGCGCGAGGAGTTCGACATCCTGCCGCCCGGCGACCTGCGGATGGCGCTGGCCGCCCTGTGCGAGGACACCGGCTGGGGGCACCAGTGGTCGGCGGTCCTGCAGCACCGCTTCCGGGGGGACGGCGACCTCGGCGGGCATGCGCTCGGCAACCTGCTCATCACCGCGCTGTGGGACCTGCTGCCCGACCAGCACGTCCGCGGGCTCGACCTCGTCGGCCGGCTGCTCAACGCCCGGGGACGGGTGCTGCCGATGTCGCTCGTGCCGCTCGACATCGAGGCCGACCTCGTCCTGCCCGAGAACGGGGACGAGCGTCGCACCACCGTCCGCGGCCAGTCGCGTGCCGCCAAGCACCCCGGCAAGGTCGAGCGGGTCCGGCTGCTGCCCGAGGCCCCGCCGGCCTGCCCCGAGGCGGTGGAGGCGATCAAGCTCGCCGACGTCGTCGTCCTCGGCCCGGGCTCGTGGTTCACCTCCGTCATGCCCCACCTGCTCGTGCCCGACCTGCTGCGCGCGCTGCGGGAGACGCCGGCGGTCAAGGTGCTCACGCTGAACGTCAGCCTCACCGACGACGAGACCAGCGGCTACACGGTCGCCGAGCACGTCCACGCGATCGTGCAGCACGCCCCGGGGCTCACCTTCGACCACGTCGTCGCCGACCCTCAGGTGGTCCGCACCCCGGCGGAGCGAGGAGCCCTCGAGGCCGCCGTGGCCGAGGTCGACGCCCGGCTCGTGGTCAGCCACGTCAGCAACCCCCGCACGCCCGGGCTGCACGACACGCTGCGCCTCGCGGCGGCCTACCGCGACATCCTCTCGGTGCCCGCCCCATGAGCGCGGCGGGCGCCTCTGGTGCCGGCGGGACGGCGGCCCGCGGCCCCGGACAGGGTAGCCTGCCGGTCGCGGGTGGGACCCACGCACGACCGACGACGCCCACGCCGCCCGAGCGCACCAGGAGGTTGACGGCTGTGGCGATGACCGCGAAGGTCAAGGACGAGCTCAGCAGGCTCCCGGTGACCAAGACCTGCTGCCGCAAGGCGGAGGTGTCCACCATGCTGCGCTTCGCCGGCGGGCTGCACATCGTCGGCGGGCGCATCGTCATCGAGGCCGAGCTGGACACCGCCCAGAGCGCGCGCCGGCTGCGCGCCTTCATGGCCGAGGTCTACGGCAGCAGCAGCGAGCTCATGGTCATGAGCCCCGGCGGCCTGCGCAAGCACACCCGGTACGTCGTGCGCGCCACCTCCGACGGGGAGTCGCTGGCGCGCCAGACCGGCCTCATCGACCACCGTGGCCGCCCCGTGCGCGGCCTGCCGCCGCGCGTCGTCGGCGCCTCGGTCTGCGACGCCGAGGCCGCCTGGCGAGGGGCCTTCCTCGCGCACGGCTCGATCACCGAGCCCGGCCGGTCCTCCTCCCTCGAGATCACCTGCCCCGGGCCCGAGGCGGCGCTGGCCCTCGTCGGCGCGGCCCGCCGGCTGGGGATCCAGGCCAAGGCCCGCGAGGTGCGCGGCGTCGACCGGGTCGTCATCCGCGACGGCGACGCCATCGGCGCGATGCTCACCCGCCTCGGCGCCCACGACGCCGTCCTCGCCTGGGAGGAGCGGCGGATGCGCCGCGAGGTCCGGGCCACCGCCAACCGCCTGGCCAACTTCGACG
>JASKZT010000045.1 GCA_030145965.1 Ornithinimicrobium sp. | reverse complement strand
GGCTCCTGCGCGAGCAGGCCGACCGTGGCCATCACCATCCCGGGTGTGCAGAAGCCGCACTGCAGGCCGTGCTCCTGCCGGAACGCCGCCTGCACCGGGTGGAGCGTGCCGTCGGGCTCGGCGAGCCCCTCGAGCGTCGTCACCTCCGCCCCGTCGGCCTGGGCGGCGAGGACCGTGCAGGACTTCACCGCCTCCCCGTCGAGCAGCACCGTGCACGCGCCGCAGGAGGAGGTGTCGCAGCCGACGTTGGCGGCGCGCAGCCCGCAGACCTCGCGCAGGTGGTGCACGAGCAGGAGCCGGGGCTCCACGTCGTCGGTGCGCTGCTGCCCGTTGACGGTCACGGTGATCTGCACGTCAGGCCCTTCCCTCGGCGGCGGTCCGGATGGCGGCCCACACGCGCATCGGCGTGGTCGGCATGTCGATGTGGCGCACGCCCAGGTGGGCGACGGCGTCGATGACCGCGTTCTGGACGGCGGGCGCGGCGCCGATGGTCCCGGACTCGCCGACGCCCTTGGCGCCCAGCGGGTTGACCGGGGTGGGGGTCTCCATCGGGACGAGCTCGAAGCTCGGCAGCTCGGTCGCAGACACGAAGGGGTAGTCGGCCAGCGTCGACGTCAGCGGGTTGCCCTCGTCGTCGTAGAGCACCTCCTCGAGCAGGGCCTGCGCCGCGCCCTGGGCGATGCCCCCGTGCCGCTGACCCTCGGCGAGCAGGGGGTTGAGGATGCGGCCGGCGTCGTCGAGCGCGACCACGCGCCGCAGCGTCGCCTTGCCCGACTCGGTGTCGACCTCGACGACCGCGAGGTGGGCGCCGAAGGGGAACGTCGAGGCGCTCGCGGTGAAGGTGGTGGTCACCTTGAGGTCCTCGTCGGCGGCGAGCTGGGCGAAGCTCACCGCGGTCGAAGGGTCGCCCGTGACGTGCAGCCCTGCTCGTGGCCGGTCGAGCACGAGGTCCTCGACGGCGACCTCCAGCAGGTCCGCCGCGCGCTGCTTGGCCAGCTCGACCAGCTCGACGGCGGCCTGGTGCACCGCAGCCCCGCCCTGCTGCAGGCTGCGCGAGGCCATCGTCCCGCCACCGCTGGGGACGAGGTCGGTGTCGCCGTGCAGGACCGTGACCGCGTCCAGGGGGATGCCGAGCTGGTCGCTGGCGAGCATCGCCCAGGCGGTCGCGTGCCCCTGGCCGTGCGGTGACGTGCCGGTGTAGACGGTCGCCGTCCCGTCGGCGTGCACCTCGAGCTGGGCGTCCTCGGCCGGGCCCTCGAGCCCGGCCCCGGTGATCTCCACGTACACCGACAGCCCGAGGCCGAGCTGGTGGACGTCACCGCGCGCCCGCCGCTCTGCCTGCTCGGCGCGCAGCTCGTCGTACCGCGCCACCTCGAGCAGCCGCTCGAGCGCGGCGGGGTAGTCCCCGCAGTCGTACGTCGCGCCGCCCGAGGTGGTGTGCGGCTCGTCGAAGCGCGGCAGCAGGTTGCGCCGGCGGACCTCCGCCGGGTCCAGGCCCGTCTCCGCGGCGAACAGGTCCATCGCCCGCTCGACCGCCGCTGTCGCTTCGGGACGCCCGGCACCGCGGTAGGCGCCGGTGGAGGTCGTCGTGGTCGCGACGCTGCGGGCGTAGCCGTGCACCCGGGCGATGTCGTAGACGGCCGGGGCCATGAGCAGCGTGAGCGAGGGCAGGACGGCGCCCAGGCGGGGGTAGGCACCGGCGTCCTGGACCACGTCGAGCGAGTAGGCCGTGACCCGGCCGTCGCGGGTGCCGCCGATCGTGAGGCGCTGGCGCTGCCCGCGGCCGTGGAGCATCCCGGTGAGGTTCTCCGAGCGCGTCTCGGCCCAGCGCACCGGGCGGCCGACGGAGCGGGCGAGCCACGCGACCAGGGCGAACTCCGGGTCGGCGCCGATCTTCGCGCCGAAGCCGCCCCCGACGTCCGGCGTCTTGACGTGCACCAGCTGCGGCTCCAGGCCCAACCAGTGCGACACCTGCGCCTTGACCGTCTGGGCCCCCTGGTTGGAGCACCAGAGCGTCACCCTGCCGTCCTCGCCCCACGCGGCCGCGGCGGCCCGGGTCTCGAGCGGCACCGGCGCGACCCGCTGGTTGACCACCTCCTGGGAGACGACCACCTCGCAGTCGGCGAACAGGTCCTCGGGCGCCGGCTCGCCGAACGTCACGACGGTGTTGGTGCCGGCCTCGGGGAACAGCAGCACCTCGTCGGACAGCGCGCGCTCCACCCCCACGACCGCGTCCAGCGGGTCGAGGTCGACCAGGACGAGCTCCGCGGCGTCCTCGCCCTGGTAGCGCTCCTCGGTCAGCACGGCGGCGAGCGGCTCGCCGACGAAGCGCACGACGTCGCCCGCCAGCCACGGCCGCAGCATCGCCTGGTTGAACAGCGGCACGGGCGGCGCGATCGGCGCCAGGTCGGCGAGGTCGGCGGCCGTGACGACGGCGACCACGCCTGGCGCCTGCCGCGCGGCCGAGGCGTCGACGGAGACCACCCGCGCGTGCGCGGCGGTCGACCGCACCAGAGTGAGGTGCAGCGCCCCGACCAGCGCGTCCTCGGTCAGGTCGTCGGTGTAGGTGGCGCCGCGGGTGAGGAACAGCGGGTCCTCACGGCGGACGACGCGGGTGCCGAGGATGCTCACAGCGGTCTCCCTGCAGCGGGCGGTGAGGGAGACGCAATCTCCCCTCCCGGAGCGGCCCTGGCAAGCAGTCCCCCACCATCCGGTGCCGGACCACGCCGCGCCCCGGCTGTGCCAGGCTGCAGCCCCGTCCTGCCGCTGGAGGACCCATGGAGCTCGAGAACCGCTTCACCGTGCCGGCGTCGATCGACACGGCGTGGGCCGTCCTGCTCGACGT
>JASKZT010000001.1 GCA_030145965.1 Ornithinimicrobium sp. | reverse complement strand
CTGGGCAACGTGGTCGTGGAGACCAAGGACCTCAGCAAGGGCTTCGGCGACCGGCTGCTGATCGACGACCTGTCCTTCACCCTGCCGCGCAACGGCATCGTGGGAGTCGTCGGCCCCAACGGCGCCGGCAAGACGACGTTGTTCAAGATGCTCATCGGCGAGGAGAAGGCCGACGACGGGGAGATCAAGGTCGGCGAGACGGTCAAGATCTCCTACGTCGAGCAGAACCGCAGCGGCATCGATCCGAAGAAGACCCTGTGGGACGTCGTCTCCGACGGCCTCGACCACATCAAGGTGGGCAACGTCGAGATGCCGTCCCGGGCCTACGTCGCCGCGTTCGGCTTCAAGGGGCCCGACCAGCAGAAGCGGGCCGGCGTGCTGTCCGGTGGGGAGCGGAACAGGCTCAACCTCGCGTTGACCCTCAAGCAGGGCGGCAATCTGCTGCTCCTCGACGAGCCGACCAACGACCTCGACGTCGAAACCCTCGGCAGCCTCGAGAACGCGCTGGAGTCCTTCCCCGGGTGCGCCGTGGTCATCAGCCACGACCGGTGGTTCCTCGACCGCGTGGCCACCCACATCCTGGCCTACGAGGGCAGCGAGACCGACCCGGCGTCCTGGTACTGGTTCGAGGGCAACTTCCAGGCCTACGAGGAGAACAAGGTGGAGCGGCTCGGCGCCGAGGCGGCCCGCCCGCACCGGGTCACCTACCGCAGGCTCACCCGCGACTGACGGCTCCGCGCCCGAGCGCTCGGCACGACCGTGCCCCGACGACGCAGGCCCCGGCCCCCGCTCCCACCCCGGGAGGGGCTGGGGCCCGCGCGCGTCCGGATGCCGGCGGCCCCGCCCGCGGAGGGTGGGGCGCACCCACGCACCGTCCTCGACTTCCTCGTGGCCCTCACCCGCGACGAGGAGGGGGTATGCCGCCGGGTCGCCGCCGGGGAGGTCGTCCTCGCCGACGGGTCCGTGGTGACGCGGGGGACCCCCTACGCGCCCGGCGTCCCGGTCTACCTGTACCGGGACCTGCCCGAGGAGGTCGAGGTCCCCGGCGAGCTGACGGTGCTCCTCCACGACGAGAGCACCGGGCTGCTGGCGGTCGACAAGCCGCCCTTCCTCGCCACCATGCCCCGCGGCTCCCACGTCGCGCAGACGGCCGTCGTCCGCCTCCGGCGGGAGCTGGACCTGCCCGACCTCGCGCCGGTGCACCGCCTCGACCGCCTCACCAGCGGCGTCCTCCTGCTGACCACCCGGGCCGAGGTGCGCGGGGCCTACCAGCGGATGGTGCAGGACGGTGGGCTGGCCAAGACCTACGAGGCGCTGGCGCCGCTGCCCGACGGCCTGGACCTGCCCGTGGTCGTGCACGACCGCCTGGTCAAGCGACGCGGTGAGCTGCAGGCCCGGGTCGTGCCGGGGCAGCCGAACGCCCGGACGCTGGTCGAGCTCGTCGGCGTGCTGGACGACGGGCCGGCGGCCGGGCTCTACCGGCTCACCCCGACGACCGGGCAGACCCACCAGCTGCGCGTCCACCTCGCGGGCCTGGGCGTGCCCATCGCCGGCGACCCGCTCTACCCCGTCGTCCGGGACGTCGCACCGGACGACCTCTCCACGCCTCTGCAGCTCCTCGCGCGCGAGGTCCGCTTCACCGACCCCGTCAGCGGCGTGCCGCGGCGGCTCACCTCACGGCGCGAGCTGCCGGTCCCGGCGCCCTAGCCGCGCGACCGGGAGGCGCTGCGCCCGCCGAGCATGCCCAGCAGGGGCGAGCCGGCACCGAGCAGGAAGCCCAGGTCGTACCAGTTGCCCGCCCGGTCGACGTCGTAGACCGGGAAGCGCTCCCAGCCGCCGAAGACGTGGACGATGAGCACCACCCACGCCGTCACGCCGTTCCACAAGCCCCACAGGAGGTCCTGCCACCACATCGTCATGCCTCCCTGCTCGTCGTCCCCGGGACTAGGTTGTCACGCATGCCGCGCGACCACGATGCCTGGACCCTGTGCGCCACCTGCGGGGTGGAGAACGACACCGACGAGCAGGTCTGCGCGATCTGCGCCGACGAGCGTCAGTACGTCCCGGCCGCCGGGCAGCGCTGGACCAGCCTGGCCGAGCGCGCGGCCGAGGGCTGCCGGGTGGAGCTCACCGAGCTCGAGCCCGACCTCTGGGCGTTGCAGGCGACGCCCAGGGTGGACATCGGACAGAGCGCCCTCCTCGTGCGCACCCCGCACGGCAACCTGCTCTGGGACGTGCCGGGCTACCTCGACGACGAGGCGGTTGCCGCCGTGCGCCGGCTCGGCGGGGTCGCCGCGGTGGTGGCCAGCCACCCGCACATGTACGGCTGCCAGCTGGAGTGGGCGCGCGCGTTCGGGGCCACCGTCCACGTCTCCGAGGCCGACCGCGGGTGGGTGCGCCGGTGGGGACGGGAGGGGGAGATCGTCACCTGGTCCGAGCCGTTCGAGGTGCTGCCGGGCATACGCCTCCTGCAGCCCGGCGGGCACTTCCCCGGCAGCGCCGTCGCGGTGTGGGCCGCGGGGGCCGAGGGGCGGGGCGTGCTCCTCGCCGGCGACACGGTCAAGGCGCTTCCGGGCAGCGGCGGCTGGGTGAGCTTCATGCGGTCCTACCCCAACCTGCTGCCGCTCTCGGCCGGGGTCGTGGAGAGGGTGGCGGAGACGGTCACGGCGCAGACCTTCGACCGCCTCTACGACAACTTCGCGCTGGTCGTCGGGGCCGACGCCCGCGGCGTGGTGCGCCGCTCCGCCGAGCGGTATGCCGCGTGGGTGCGCGGCGAGCACGACCACCTCACCTGAGCCGGACCACCACCCGGCGTGTCCGGTGGGCCGGGCTAGGGTGGGCACGTGCGGCTGGAGAACATCGTCATGCAGGCCCGCGACCCGGCGCGCGCGGGTGCCTTCTGGTCCGCGGCGCTCGGGCTGACCGGCGGCGGCCCGGCGTCCGAGGGTGGCTACGAGGGCCGGCTCACGATCCCGGGCGGCCCGTGGCTCGACCTGTGCATCGAGCCCGTCTCCCACCCGCCCCAGCCGGGGTGGCGGCTGCACCTCGACCTCGTCGGCGGCGAGCGCCAGCAGGAGGTCGTCGAGCGCCTCCTCGGCCTGGGGGCCACGCACCTCGACGTCGGCCAGCAGGACGTGCCGTGGGTCGTCCTCGCCGACCCGGACGGCAACCCCTTCTGCGTCATGGAGGAGCGCGCCGCCTACCGCGACACCGGCCCGATCGCGGCCCTGCCGCTGGACAGCGCCGACCCCGAGCGGGACGCGCGGTTCTGGGCCGCGATGACCGGTTGGGTGCCGGCCGAGGGCATCGGCCTGGTCACGCTGCGCCACCCCAGCCTGCGCGGACCCCTGCTCGAGCTGTGCCCCGAGCCGGAGCCCAAGGCCCGCCAGAACCGGACCCACCTCGACGTCCGCCCCGAGCCCGGCGGCCCGGACCAGGCGGCCATGGTGGAGCTCGCCCTCTCCCTCGGCGCCACCCGCTCGACCGAGGAGTGGGCGCAGGGGCACTCCTGGGTCGTCCTGCACGACCCCTCGGGCAACGAGCTCTGCGTCCTCGCCGGCGGGTGAGCGGCCGGGCCGCGCCGCGACCTCTCACCCCTTGAGGCGGATCATGCCCTCCTGGGCGACGGTCGCGAGCAGGTGCCCGTCGGCGGCGAACATGTGCCCGAGGCCCAGGCCGCGTCCGGAGCCGGCCGACGGCGAGGACTGGGTGTAGAGCAGCCACTGGTCGGCGCGCGCCGGGCGGTGGAACCACATGGCGTGGTCGAGGCTCGCGGGGCGCAGCCGAGGGTCGCCCCAGCCCACGCCGTGGCGACGCAGGATCGGCTCGAGCAGCACGTAGTCCGAGGCGTAGGCGAGGACGGCGGCGTGCAGGAGGTCGTCGTCGGGCAGCTCGCGCTCGACGCGCATCCACACCGACTGCTCCACCGGGCCGGGCTCGGACGGGCCGAGCAGCAGCCGCTCGGCGTGGCGCATCTCGATGGCGTTGCGTTGCACCCGGTGGCGCGCGGCCGGGTGGTCGATCTTGCTGAGGATCTCGCGGTCGGAGCGCAGCGTCTCCGGCGCCGGCACCTCCGGCATGGCCAGCTCGTGCTCCAGGCCCTCGGCCAGCTCCTGGAAGGAGGCGGTCATCGACAGCAGGATCCGGCCCTCCTGGAGGGCGTGGACGCGCCGGGCGGAGAAGCTGCGGCCGTCGCGCATCCGCTCGACGACGAACCGGATCGGCTGCTGGTCGTCGCCGGGGCGCAGGAAGTAGGCGTGCAAGGAGTGCACGGGCCGCGGCAGGGGCGCGGCGTCCGTGCCGTCCTCGACCGGCTGCACCGTGCGTCCGGCGGCCATGAGGGCCTGGGCGAGCACCTGGCCGCCGAAGACCCGGCCGTGGGGCTGCGGCTGGCTGCGCCCGAGGAAGACGTCGCCCTCGGACGCACCGAGGTCGGCGGCCAGCCCCTCCGGCGCCGCGGCGCGGATGGTGGTCGAGCCCTCCCACGTCAGGTCGAGCACGTCGAGGAGGTCGTCGATCGGGTCGGTCAGGGGTCCGTCGCTCACCCTGGGGAGCCTACTGGCCCGGGCCCGGGGCTCCTGGCGGACCCGCGCGAGCGGCCGGTGGGCCCCGGCGGCGACAATGGGGGGATGAGTGCCGCCCCGCTGCCCGACGTGCCCGTCGCCGCGCGCGTCTACCCGATCACCGTGCGCTGGTCGGACATGGACGCCTACGCACACGTCAACAACGTGCAGTACCTGCGGTTCTTCGAGGAGGCGCGGGTGTACGCCTTCAAGGACTGGTTCGGCCAGGACCGCGACCTCATCGACGAGGGCATGCTCGTCGTCGGGCAGGCCGTCGACTACCTCGTGCCCATGGGCTATGCGTATGCGCCGGCCCGCGTCGCGGTCTGGTGCACGAGCACCGGCGCGGCCTCCTTCGACCTGGGGTATGCCGTCGCCGGCCCCGAGGGCGACGACACCGTCTACGCCCGGGGCCGGGTCACGCTGGTCGCCTACGACCTGGCCGAGCAGCGGCCGCGCCGCCTCGGCGAGGCGGAGCGGCAGGCCCTCGCCCTGGCGTCCGGCCCGGCGCCCCGGCTCCGCTCGGACCGGGCGGCCGACGGCAGCCGCCGATGAGCGGCACGCCCGAGGACACGGGCGCCACCCTGACCTTCGCCGACGTCGAGTCGCTGGTGGACCTGTCCACCTTCGCCGCGCGGGCCCGCGCCTACGACGACGCCGGCGCGGTGCGGCTGCAGGCCGTCGGCGCCGTCCTGGCCGCGTGGGTCTGCGTGCTCCCGGGCCGTGACCTGCTCGGCGGCGGCACCGTGCTGGGCCTGCGCACGATGCCCCTGGCCGGCGAGCACCGGCTCGACGCCACCGTGCCGCTGGCGGGGCTGGCCGACCGCTTCGCCCGCCGGGGGAGCACGGGCGAGACCAGCGCCGTCCTGCCGGTCCCACCGACGACCGTCTCCCCGCCCTGGCGCGGGATGAGCCCACCCCGCGGCGGCTGGTCACCGGTCGGGACGGTCAGCTCGACCGCCCTGCTCGGAGCCGCCCGCGAGGGCGTGGCCGAGGTCGCCGGCGGCACACCGGCCCACGCCGGGGCACCGGCGGTCGCGGCCCTGCGTGCGCGGGTCTGGGGGCGGGCCCTCGAGCACGGGGTGCCGGCCGGGGCCGGCCTGGCCGTCCTCGCGCTCGGCTTCGCCAGGGAGGGCGCGCCGCAGGAGGCGGCGGTGCACCGCAGCGGTCCGTGGACCCGCGTCAGCCTTCCCGCGGGTCACGTGGTGTGCCGCTGACCGGGCGCTGGCTCGTGTCCGGGTGCAGGGCGAGGAAGAGGGACCACGGCTGCGCCGAGGGGTCGCGCGGACGGTCGTGGAACTCCTGGACCAGCGCCCAGAGGCGCTCGCGGAGCTCCTCCATCTGCTCGGGCGGCAGTCGCAGGCCCAGCCGGGTGAGGTCCTGGTCGGGCTCGGGCACGGCGGCGATCTCGGCGAGGAAGGCGTCGATCATCGAGCTGGTGCCCGCCGGGGCGCTGGTGTACCAGGACTTGCCGGTGGCCCGGTAGGGGATCTCGCGCGCCCCGCGGCGCCCCCGCCGCGGCTCCTGGGGCGCCAGGAAGCCGGTGTCGACCAGCGTGCGCACGTGGTGCAGCACGGTGGCGGGGTTGAGGCCGAGCGCCTCGGCGATCTCCCGGTTGCTCAGCGGCTCGTCGAGGGTCATCCGCAGGATGCGCAGCCGCAGCCCCGAGGCGAGCGCCCGGGCCTCGGCGTCGGTCGCGGGACGCCGTTCGGGGCGGTCCGCCGCGGCGGAGGATGAGGCCATGTCGGCAGTGTGGCACATAAGTGATTGACAAGGCCCAATCACTGCGTCACGCTGCTCCGGTGAGCACCGAGACCACCCCGCCCGCCCAGCGCGAGAGCCTGTTCCGCCACCACGACTTCCGCCAGCTGTGGATGGGCGACACCGTGTCGGTCTTCGGCATGCAGTTCGTCGGCCTGGCTCTGCCCCTGCTCGCCGTGCAGGTGCTGCACGCCGACGCCTTCGAGATGGGGGTGCTGGCGATGCTGGAGTCGCTCGCCTTCCTCCTCATCAGCCTGCCCGCGGGGGCGTGGGTGGACCGGTGGCGCAAGAAGCGCGTCCTCATCGCCGGCGACCTGCTGCGCGCCGGGCTGCTGCTGACGATCCCCGCGGCCTGGCTCCTCGACGTGCTCACCATGGAGCAGCTCTTCGTGGTCGCCTTCGCGCTCGGCTGCCTCACCGTCTTCTTCGACGTCGCCAACCAGTCCTACCTGCCCGAGATCGTCGACAGCGACCGGATCAGCGACGGCAACGGCAAGCTGCAGGCCAGCCAGCAGACCGCGATGGTCGTCGGCCCCGCGGCCGCGGGCGCGCTCGTCCGCCTCGTCGGGGGCCCGCTGACGATCGCGGTCACCTCGGTCTGCATGGCGCTGTCCTCCCTCTTCGTCAGCCGCATCAGGCACGAGGAGCAGGCTCCCGACCGCGCCTCGCGCCGGCCGCTCGCCGTCGAGATCAAGGAGGGTATGGCGTTCGTGCTCGGCCACCCGCTCCTGCGGCGCATCGTCGCCTGCACGGGGCTGTCCAACCTGGCCAGCTCGGCGATCTTCGCGCTCTTCGTCCTTTACGCCGTGCGGACCCTCGGCCTGTCCGAGACCACGCTCGGCCTCGTCCTCTCCGCCGCCGCGGCCGGGGGCCTGCTCGGCGCGGTCAGCTCGGACCGGTTCGGCCGCCTCGTCGGCGAGGGCCGGGCCATCCCGCTCGCGGCGCTCCTCGGCGGCGTGGCGATCTTCGCCATCCCCCTCGCCTCGGTCCTGCCGGCCCTGCCCACCCTCGTCGTCGGCCAGTTCGTCACGTCCTGGGCGGTCGTCGTCTACAACATCGCCCAGGTCAGCTTCCGGCAGCGGCTGTGCCCGCGTCCGCTGCTGGGCCGGATGAACGCCTCGATCCGCTTCCTCGTCTGGGGGCCCATGCCGGTCGGTGCCTTCCTCGGCGGGCTGCTCGGGCGCGACCCCGGCGAGGCGACCTCCCTGGAGCGGCTCGCCGTCGGGCTCGTGCCGACGCTGTGGATCTTCAGCGCGGTGGCCCTGGCCGCGGCGCTGCCCGTGCTCCTCTCGCCGCTCGTGGGCATGCGCCAGCTGCCCCGCTCCCTCGACGCGCTGGCCGGCGACGAGAGCGCCGAGGCCGACGCCACGGGGTAGCTCGGCGCGGATCCCGCCCGCCGAGCCCCGCGCAGAGGCCCCCCGCCGAGGGGGAGCCGCCGCGCGGGTCCGGTTCAGCCGAGCCAGACGGTGACGTCCTGCGGCAGCCGCCCGTCCTCCAGCGGACCGCTGGAGAGGAGCACCTCCTGGCCCGCCGGCAGCGTCACCGGCGCCGGGCCCAGGTTGGCCAGCACGGTGGTGGGGACGAGGTCCTCACCCTCGACGCCCGTGGGCGTGACGCGCAGCGCCACGACCGCGGCGTCGTAGCCCTCGAGCCACTCCAGCCGGCCGACGCCGAGCCCGCGCTCGCGGCGCAGCCGCAGCATCGTGCGGTAGAGCTCCAGCGTCGAGCCGGGCACGCCCTCCTGGCGGTCGACCGCCAGCGGGCCGTAGACGAGGGGCTGCGGCAGCCAGCTGCGGTCCTGCGGCGAGAAGCCGAAGGCCGGCTCGCCCGCGACCCAGGGGATCGGCACCCGGCAGCCGTCGCGGCCGGTCTCCTCGCCGGCGGTGCGCCGGAAGGCGGGGTCCTGGCGCACGTGGTCGGGCAGGGCGGTGTGGTCGGGCAGGCCGAGCTCCTCGCCGTTGTAGAGGTAGGCGCTGCCCGGCAGGGTGAGCATGAGCGCGGTCGCGGCCCGCGCCCGGCGCAGGCCGAGGACGGAGTTGGGCTGCGGGGCGTCGGCCGCGATGCCGTTGGGCCGGCGGGTGCCCGGGGGCAGCCCGAGCCGCGAGGCGTGGCGGACGACGTCGTGGTTGGACAGCACCCAGGTGGTGGGGGCGCCGACGGCGGAGGCCGCGCGCAGCGAGTCCTCGACGACCTCGCGCAGGTCCTCGGCCCGCCAGGCGGTGTCGAGGAAGTGGAAGTTGAAGGCCTGGTGCATCTCGTCCTCGCGGACGAAGCGCATCGTGCGGTCCAGGCTCGGCAGCCAGGCCTCGGCGCAGAGGATGCGGTCGTGGGCCGGGTCGCCGGTGAGGTTGTAGGAGTCGAGCACCTCGCGCCAGCCGCGGTAGATCTCGTGGACCTCGTCCTGGTCCCACATCGGGCCGAGGTTGGCGTGGGCCGACTCGTCGTCGGCGCCGCCGGCCATCACCGCGCGCTCCTCCCAGTCCGGCAGCCCCTCCTGCTTGACGAGGGAGTGCGCGACGTCGACCCGGAAGCCGTCGACGCCGCGGTCCAGCCAGAAGCGCAGGACGTCCGCGAACTCGCTCACGACCTCCGGGTTGCGCCAGTTGAGGTCGGGCTGCTTGGTGTCGAAGAGGTGGAGGTACCACTGGCCCGGGGTGCCGTCCGGCTCGGTCACGCGGGTCCAGGCGTGGCCGCCGAAGACCGAGCGCCAGTTGTTCGGCGGCGCGGACCCGTCGGGGCCGCTGCCGTCGCGGAACACGTAGCGCTCGCGGGCGGGCGACCCCGGGGCGGCGGCCAGGGCCTCGGTGAACCAGGCGTGCTCGTCGCTGGTGTGGTTGGGCACCAGGTCGACGATGACGCGCAGGCCGAGCTCATGGGCGCGGGCGAGGAGCGCGTCGGCGTCGTCCAGGGTCCCGAAGACGGGGTCGACCTCGCGGTAGTCGGCGACGTCGTAGCCGGCGTCGGCCATGGGGGAACGGTAGAAGGGGCTGATCCACAGCGCGTCCACCCCCAGCCCGGCGAGGTAGGGCAGGCGCGAGGTGATGCCCGGCAGGTCCCCTACCCCGTCGCCGTCCGCGTCGGCGAAGCTGCGCGGGTAGACCTGGTAGATGACGGCGTGGCGCCACCAGGCCTGCGCGTCGGCGGGGGCGGCGGGTCGGATCGTGGCGGCGCTCGGCCGCGTGGAGGTCGTGGAGGTCACGGGGCACCAGGGTAGGTGCTCGGACCGGTGGTCCCGTCCGCGGCCGGTGGCTCCTCGAGGGTGTTGACCATGGCCTGGGCGGCGCGGGTCATGTAGTCGCGCATGAGGTGCTCGTCCATCGCCCCCAGGCGGTGGCGGATGCTGTCGATGGCAGCGTGCATGTGGCGCAGCCAGCGGTCGCGCTGGTCGGGCGTGACGGCGAAGGGGTGGTGGCGCAGGCGCAGCCGGGGGTGGCCCCGGGTCTCCTGGTAGGTGGTGGGACCGCCCCAGTACTGCTCGAGGAAGAGCAGCAGCCGCTCCTCCGCCGGGCCGAGGTCCTCCTCCGGGTAGAGGTCGCGCAGCGGCGGGTCCTGGGCGACGCCGCGGTAGAACTCGGCCACCAGCAGGCGGAAGGTCTCGTGGCCGCCGACACGCTCGTAGAACGTGGGCACGACGGACGGGCTCGGGGAGGGCTGCTGGGTCACCCCCCTAGTGTCTCAGGTGAGGCCCGGGGCTCAGCCCTCCCCGCGACGGACCAGGACCTCGACCGCGAAGCGCTCGGACCAGCCCTCGACGCGCAGCTCCAGCGGGCGACC
>JASKZT010000254.1 GCA_030145965.1 Ornithinimicrobium sp. | reverse complement strand
GGACCGTCCACGCCCGGACCTACGAGGCGGGCTCGTTGCTCGCCGTCCGCCTCGAGGACTTCCTCGCCGGGTCGCACGATCTCGAGGTCCTGTTCCGCCCGACCACGACGACGTCGCTGGCCGGTGTCACCTGGACCCGCTCGCACCTCGTCCTGACCGTCCTCGACGACGTCCGCCACCGCCTGCACGTGCTCACGCCCGGACCGGGCGGCTGGGTGGAGTCCGGGCTGCCCGGCGTGCCGGACCTGACGACCGTCTCGGTCGGCGCCGTGGACTCCGACGAGTCCGACGAGCTGTGGCTGACGAGGTCCGGCTACCTGACGCCGACCACCCTCTCGCTCGTCGAGGTCGGCGCGGAGCCGGAGGACCTCAAGTCCATGCCGACGTTCTTCGATGCGGCCGGGCACACGGTCGAGCAGCACGTCGCCCTCTCGGCCGACGGCACCCGGGTGCCGTACTTCCTGGTGCGCCCGGCCGACCTGCTGCTCACCGGCGCCGCACCGACGCTGCTGTACGGGTACGGCGGCTTCGAGGTCTCCCTGACGCCGTCGTACTCCGGCGGGCTCGGGCGCGGCTGGCTCGCCCGCGGCGGCGTCTACGCGGTCGCGAACATCCGCGGCGGCGGCGAGTACGGGCCACGCTGGCACCAGCTGGCCCTGCGGGAGAACCGGCACCGCGCCTACGAGGACTTCGCGGCCGTCGCCCGGGATCTCGTGGAGCGCGGCGTCACGACGCCGGAGCGCCTCGGGGTGCAGGGCGGCAGCAACGGCGGGCTGCTCACCGGGAACATGCTGGTCCGGTACCCCGAGCTCATCGGGGCGGCGGTCATCCAGGTGCCGCTGCTCGACATGCAGCGGTACAGCCACCTGCTCGCCGGCGCCTCGTGGATGGCGGAGTACGGCGACCCGGACGACCCCGAGCAGTGGGAGTTCATCCGCACGTTCTCCCCGTACCACCTGGTCGACGGCGCCCGGCCGTACCCGCCGGTCCTGCTGACGACGTCGACGCGCGACGACCGGGTGCACCCCGGGCACGCCCGCAAGATGGCCGCGCTGCTCGAGGAGCATGGCCGGGACGTGACCTACTGGGAGAACACCGAGGGCGGCCACGGCGGCGCCAGCACCGCCGACCAGTGGGCCAGCTGGCACGCCCTCGCCTGGAGCTTCCTCCACGAACGCCTCGCGCCCCTCCCCTGACCCGCCCCCGACCCGCCGGCCGCGCGTCCTCCTGCGCACCGGACGCGCGCGGTGTCGCGCGGCCGGGGCGCGTGGGGCAGGCTGGTCCCATGCTGCGCAGCCTCGGGACCGTGCGGGCGCTCGGCCTGCAGGACGTCGAGGACGCCCTGGAGGTCTGCGGCCGCGACCCGGTGACCAACGTCTTCGTCGCCGCGCGCATCCTCGAGAGCGGGCTCGCCGGCACGCGCGGCCCGCTGTTCTCCTACGCCGCTCACGGGGAGCGCGCGCTGTGCTGGTGCTCGGCCAACGTCGTCCCCGTGGGGGCGGACAGCGACCGCGCCCGGGGGGCGCTGGCCGCCAAGGTGGTCAGGCGGCGGACGTGGGCCAGCTCGGTCTTCGGCCCGGCCGACCAGGTGCTGGATCTGTGGGGGCGGCTGGCCCGGCACTGGGGCAGCCCGCGGGAGGTCCGGGACAACCAGTACGTCATGACGATGGCGCAGTCACCCGTCGCGCTCGGCCAGGAGGTCGACCCCGGGGTGCGTCCGGCGCGCCGCGACGAGCTCGACATCGTGGTGCCCGCGGCGGCCGCGATGTTCACCGAGGAGATCGGCTACCCGCCGTTCCAGGGCAACGGGCTGGGTTACCGGCAAGGTGTGGCGACGCTCATCGAGCGTGGCCACACCCTGGTCCGCGTGGAGGACGGGCAGGTGGTCTTCAAGGCCGACCTCGGCTCGGTGGCGCTGGGGGTGGCGCAGGTCCAGGGCGTCTGGGTCCACCCGCGCTGGCGCGGCCGCGGTCTGGCCGCCCCGGCCATGGCCGCCGTCGTCGAGCACACCCTGCGCCACGTGGCGCCGACCGTGACGCTCTACGTCAACGACTTCAACGAGCCCGCCGTCGCGACCTACCGTCGCGTGGGTTTCGTGCAGACCGGCACCTTCGCCACCGTCCTCCTCTGACCGGCCCGCGGCACGACGCGCGTCCGGTGCCTGTGAGGACGCGTCGGTCCGGGGTGAGAGGCTTGCCGCAGGTCGGGCACGACGGTCCGACGGGAAGGGGAGGCGACGATGCAACCCAAGGCGCTCACGGGGCGGGACCGTGACGAGGCGCTGCGCGTGCTGCGCGCCAGCGCCGGGGACGGCCCCGACCTCGACGTGCTCGTCATCGGCGGCGGGGTGACGGGGGCCGGGACGGCGCTCGACGCCACGACCCGAGGCCTGACGACCGCGCTGGTCGAGGCCGGCGACTGGGGGTCGGGCACCTCGCAGTGGTCCACCAAGCTGGTCCACGGCGGGCTGCGCTACCTGCAGATGCTCGACTTCGGGCTCGTCCAGGAGGCGCTCACCGAGCGGGGCCTGCTGCTGCGCCACCTCGCGCCGCACCTGGTCAAGCCGATGCCGTTCCTCATCCCCCTGGAGCACCGGGTCTGGCAGCGCGCCTACTACGGCGCGGGCGTCACCCTCTACGACCTCCTGGCCAACGCGCTGCCGGGCCGGCGCGCCCTGCCCATCCACCAGCACACCGGCCGGCGCGGCCTGCACCGGGACTTCCCGGAGCTGCGGGAGGGCCAGGCCGTCGGGGCGGTCCGCTACTGGGACGCGACCGTCGACGACGCCCGGCTCGTCTCCACCCTCGTCCGCACCGCCCACGCCTACGGCGCCCACGTCGCCAGCCGCACCCGCGCGGTGGGCCTGCTGCGTGAGGGCGGGCGCGTCGTCGGCGCCGAGCTGGAGGACCTCGAGACCGGGGAGGTGCTGCCCGCCCGCGCCCGGCACGTCGTCTCGTGCGCGGGGGTGTGGACCGAGGAGGTCACCGACCTGGCCGACACCGACGGCGGGCTGCGGGTCCTGGCCTCCAAGGGCATCCACCTCGTCGTCCCCCGTGACCGGATCCGCGGCACGAGCGGGCTCTTCCTGCGCAACGGCCGTTCGGTCCTCTTCTTCATCCCGTGGTCGCGCTACTGGATCATCGGCACGACCGACACCCCCTGGCACGAGGACCTCGGCCACCCGGTGGCGACCGCCACCGACATCGACCAGGTGCTCGCCCGCGCCAACGCGGCCCTGACCACCACGCTCACCCGGGACGACGTCATCGGCTGGTACGCCGGCCTGCGTCCCCTCCTCCAGCCTGGCACCAAGGAGGGCACCGACTCGGCCCGGGTCAGCCGCGAGCACACCGTCGCCTCGCCCCTGCCGGGCCTGACGGTCGTCGGCGGCGGCAAGCTGACGACCTACCGGCTCATGGCCAAGGACGCCCTCGACTTCGCCCTGGGCGAAGGCGCGCGCGAGCTGCCCTCGATCACCGAGCAGATCCCCCTCCTCGGGGCGGTCGGCGAGGCGGCGATGCGGCGCCGGATGCCGGCGCTGCGCGACCGGTTCGGCTGGACCGAGCAGCAGACCGACCACCTCCTGCACCGCTACGGCTCCCTCGTCGAGCAGCTGCTCGACCTCATCGCCGAGGACGCCTCGCTGGCCCGTCCGCTGGAGCACGCGCCGGCCTACCTGCGGGTCGAGATCGCCTACGCCTGCAGCAGCGAGGGCGTCCTGCACCTGGAGGACGTGCTCATGCGCCGGACCCGGCTCTACCACGAGGAGCACCGCAAGGGCCTCGCGGCGGTGCCCGAGATCGCCGAGATCGCGGGGCAGTGGCTCGGCTGGGCGGAGGAGCGCGAGGCGGCCGAGATCGCCGGCTACGAGCGACGGGTGCTCGCCGACGAGGCGGCCGCGCGGGAGCCGGACGACGCCTCCGCCGTCGCCGCCCGCGACCGCGTCCTGCACGGAGAGGTCCCGGCGCGGTGAGCGCGCGACCCGGCACCGGTGCCCGCGGCTGCGTCCTCGCCATCGACCAGGGCACCACCAGCACGCGGGCCATCCTCGTGGACCACGCCGGCGAGGTGCTGGCCGTCGGCCAGAAGGAGCACCGGCAGATCCTCCCCCGTGCCGGCTGGGTGGAGCACGACCCGGTCGAGATCTGGGACAACACCCGCGAGGTGATCGGCACGGCCCTGGGCAAAGCCGACCGCACGGCCGCCGACCTGGCGGCCATCGGCATCACCAACCAGCGCGAGACCACGGTGGTCTGGGACCGGCGCACGGGCGAGCCCGTGTGCAACGCGCTCGTGTGGCAGGACACGCGCACGAGCGCGCTCGTCGCCGAGCTCGGCGGGGAGGCCGGGCCCGACCGCTTCCGTGACGTCTGCGGACTGCCGCTGGCCACCTACTTCGCCGGCCCCAAGCTGCGCTGGGTCCTCGACCACGTCGACGGCGCCCGCGAGCGCGCGGAGGCCGGCGACCTGCTCTTCGGCACCGTCGACACCTGGTTGCTGTGGCAGCTCACCGGCGGCACGGACGGCGGGGTGCACGTCACCGACGTCACCAACGCCTCGCGCACGATGCTCATGGACCTGCGCACGCTCGCGTGGTCGCCCCAGGTCGCGAGGGACATGGGCATCCCGCTGTCGGTGCTCCCCGAGATCCGCTCCTCCTCCGAGGTCTACGGGCACAGCTCCCGCCTCGGCACGCCCATCGCCGGGATCCTCGGCGACCAGCACGCCGCGACCTTCGGGCAGGCCTGCCTGGAGCCGGGGACGTCGAAGAACACCTACGGCACCGGCAACTTCATGCTCCTGAACACCGGCACGGAGGTCGTGCGCAGCGAGCACGGCCTGCTGACGACCCTGTGCTACCAGCTGGGCGGGCAGGACCCCGTCTACGCGCTGGAGGGCTCGATCGCGGTGACCGGCTCGCTCGTGCAGTGGCTGCGCGACAACATCGGCCTCATCTCCGAGGCCGCGCAGATCGAGGACCTCGCCCGCCAGGTCGAGGACAACGGCGGGTGCTACGTCGTGCCGGCCTTCTCCGGCCTGTTCGCGCCCTACTGGCGCGACGACGCCCGCGGCGCGATCGTGGGGCTGACCCGCTTCGTCGACCGCCACCACGTCGCGCGCGCCGCGCTGGAGTCCACGGCCTTCCAGACCCGGGAGGTGCTCGAGGCGATGCAGGCCGACTCCGGCGTCGCGGTCGACGAGCTGCGGGTCGACGGCGGCATGGTCGTCAACGAGACGCTCATGCAGCTGCAGGCCGACATCCTCGGCATCGACGTGGTGCGGCCCCGGGTGGCCGAGACGACGGCCCTCGGCGCGGCGTACGCCGCCGGCATCGCCGTGGGGTTCTGGGACGGCCCGCAGGACGTGGCCGACCGCTGGGCCGAGGACCGGCGCTGGAGCCCCCGCCTCGACGGCGCCGAGCGCGAGCGGCTCTTCCGTCAGTGGCGCAAGGCCGTGACCCGCACCTTCGACTGGGTCGACGACGACACGGAGCCGCTCCCGCCCGGACCGGCCGGCTGACTCAGGCGGTGACGTCGTCGTCGCCGAACCACTGCGGCTCCTCGGGGTCGGGCACGACGAGCTCGGGCCGCTGCAGGTCGCTGTTGTCGACGATCCACGTCGGCTGCCAGAGCCGCGCCTGCTGCTGGTAGAGCCGGTGGCCGCCGACGTAGCGGGCGTTGGCGGGGTGGTCCGGGTCCTCGTCGCCCGGCTGCCGCGACCCCGGGAAGCGGGCGTTGCCACGCGGCACGCTCACCCGCAGCGGCGCGGTGACCAGGCAGGTCGCGTCCCACTCCCCCGCCAGGTCGGGCCGGCGCAGGAAGAGCCCCTCGACGACGAGCAGCGCGTCGTCCTCCGCCTCCACCGGGTCGGGGTGCACGGGCAGGTCGGTGGCCACGTCGTGGACCGCCGGGACGACCTCCAGGCCGGCCCGGAAGGGCCGGAGCACCTTGGCGCGCAGCGCCTCGTAGTCGTAGGAGTCCTCGTAGAAGGTCTGGGCGGTGCGGCCGCGGGCGTAGCGCCGCTCGCGCGGGTGGTGGAAGCCGTCGACGCCCACGCTGAGCACCTGGCGGCCGGCCACGTAGGGGGCCAGCGCGACCAGCTCGCCGACCAGGCGGGTCTTGCCCACGCCGTCGGGCCCGTCGACCGCCACGACGGCCCGCTCCCCCGGCCGCGTCGAGCACATGAGCGCGAGCAGGTCGACGAGCACCAGCTGGCGGGTGGGCAGGAAGCCGGGCATCGTCATACGCCCAGGGTAGGCAGTGAGCGGGGGTGCGCAGGACCGCGCGTCACGGTCGGTCGCGGCGGGTCGCGGGCACCGGGTCAGCGGCCCCGGGTCAGCGGCCCCGGGCCGACCACTCCAGGTAGAGGCCGTTCTCGAGCAGCACCGCCCAGGGCGGCGCCGGCTTCTCCTCGAAGCCGATGCTGCGGTAGAGGCTGCGGGCGCGCACGTTGTCCGCCCCGACGTCCAGCCAGACGCTGGAGACGTCCGGCCGGGCGAGCGCCTGCTCGAGCAGGTGGCGCAGGAGCAGCCGGCCCAGGCCCTGGCCCCGCCCCTCGCGCGCCACGACCATGCGCCGCAGCTCCACGGCGCCGTGCTCGCCCAGGCCCGCCAGCACGCCGAAGGCCAGGACGTGGTCGAGGCGGTCGACGAGCACCCAGTGCTCCATGCCGGGGTCACCCAGCACGTGCTCGTGCCAGGCGGCACCGCCCTCGCCGATCCAGCGGCCGGTGTCGGCGTCGCCCTCGATCCGCACGACCGTGGCGAGGTCGCCGGGGCGGGTGCGCCGCACGTAGGACCCGACGACGAGCCGGGCCGAGTCGTGCCGCGGGGAGCGGGTGCGCGGGCGGCCGCGCCCGGAGACCCGCGGGGAGGAGATGACCATGACCTCGAGGTCCTCGTTCCCGTCGTTGCGCAGCTCGTGCCGGGTCCGCGGCGGCACCTCGAGGCCCGAGCCGGCCGGCACCGTGACGACGCGGGGGCCGAGGTGCATCGTGGCCTGCCCGCTGAGCACGTGGAAGAACTGCCGCGACCGGTCGTGGGCATGGGCCCGTGCGCGGGCGCCGGGGGGCAGCACCTCGTGGACGACCGACAGGTCGGGGCGGTCGAGCAGGTAGTAGGCCGTGCACACGTCGTCCCAGACGGCGCTGCGCGCCGTCTGACTGCTCACCGGCTCCGATGCCATGGACCGACGCTACCGTGCGCGTGTCGCCCGCGACCGGGGGGAGAGACCGTCAGCCGACGGTGACGCTGGGCGCGCCGCTGGAGTCCGGCAGCTCGCCGCGCTCCTCCATCTGCTCGGCGATCCGCATGGCCTCCTCGATGAGCGTCTCGACGATCTGGGACTCGGGCACGGTCTTGATGACCTCGCCCTTGACGAAGATCTGGCCCTTGCCGTTGCCGGAGGC
>JASKZT010000211.1 GCA_030145965.1 Ornithinimicrobium sp. | reverse complement strand
GCTCCGCCCTTCATCCCGAAGGAGGGGCCGAGGGAGGGCTCGCGGATCGTCGTGATCGCCCGGGCCCCGATGCGGTTGAGCGCCATCGACAGGCCGACGTTCGTCGTCGTCTTGCCCTCGCCGGCCGCCGTGGGGTTGATCGCGGTGGTGAGGATGAGCCTGCCGTCGGGGCGCTCGGCCAGCCGGTCGAGGATGCCGAGCGACAGCTTGGCCTTGGTGTGGCCGTAGGGCTCGTAGTCCTCCGTCGACAGCCCCAGCCCGGCGGCGATCTCGCCGATCGGGCGGAGGGTGGCGTCCTGGGCGATCTCGACGTCCGTCTTCACGGTCTGCGGCCTCCTGCTAGCGCGGGCGCGGGACCGCACGCCGGCCCCGCGGGGCACACGTTACCCAGCCGGGCCCCGCGCTCCGCGCAGGACGGGGCTAGAGCTCGATGCCGAGGCGGCGCGCGGAGCGGGTGCGCTGGCGGCGGGCGCGCTGGCGACGCAGACGCTTGATGAGCATCGGGTCGTGCGCGAGCGCGTCCTCGCTGTCGATCAGCTGGTTGAGGATCTGGTAGTAGCGCGTCGGGCTCAGGTCGAAGAGGTCCTTGACGGCCTGCTCCTTGGAGCCGGCGTACTTCCACCACTGGTGCTCGAAGTCGAGGATCTGCTGGTCCCGCTCGGTCAGGGACGTCGACTCGTCGACGTGCACACGGGGGGCGGCGCCCATCCATCGTCCCTCTCGCTCGACCTGCTGTCCTGGCTGCGCGCCAGTCTACGGCACCCGAACTACAGACGTGTCATTCCGGCCCGAGCGAGTCGCGCGCGGCGGGCACCGCATACCCTGGCGCCGTGCCCGCTCCCACGCCCCTGAGCAGCCTGGTCCACCCGACCTGGGCCGACGCCCTCGCGCCCGTCGCGGACACGGTCGGGGAGCTCGGCGCGTGGCTGCGGCAGGAGGTCGCCGAGGGCCGGGGCTACCTGCCGCCGGGCGACCAGGTGCTGCGGGCGTTCGCGCACCCGCTGCCGGAGGTGCGGGTGCTCATCGTCGGCCAGGACCCCTACCCGACGCCGGGCCACGCGGTCGGCCTGAGCTTCTCCGTCGCGCCCGACGTGCGGCCGGTCCCGCGCAGCCTGCAGAACATCTACGCCGAGCTGGCCACCGACCTCGGCCACCCCACCCCGGCCAGCGGCGACCTGACGCCGTGGACCGAGCGCGGCGTCATGCTGCTCAACCGGGTCCTCACGGTCCGTCCGCACGCGCCCGCGAGCCACCGCGGCCGCGGCTGGGAGCAGGTCACCGAGCTGGCCATCGACACCCTCGTGCGCCGCGGCGGCCCGCTCGTGGCGATCCTCTGGGGCCGCGACGCCCGCAGCCTCGGCGCCCGCCTCGGCGACGTGCCGCGGGTGGAGAGCGCCCACCCCTCGCCGCTGTCGGCCCGCGGCGGCTTCTTCGGCTCGCGGCCCTTCAGCCGCGCCAACGAGCTCCTCGCCCGCCAGGGCGCGGACCCGATCGACTGGAGGCTCCCGTGAGCGACCCCACCGACCCCGGTATGCCGCGCGCCGCGGAGCAGGTGCGTGGCGCCCTCGTCCACGGCGCCGCCGGCAGCGTCCGCCCGCAGCCACGCGCCTGGGGGCGCTACGTCGCGGTCGGCGACTCCTTCACCGAGGGCATGAGCGACCCCGACCCCTCGGCGGCCGACGCCTACGTCGGCTGGGCCGACCGGCTGGCCGCGCTGCTCGCCCCGCACGCCGAGGAGTTCGCCTACGCCAACCTCGCCGTGCGCGGGCGCAAGCTGGCCGACGTCGCCGGCCCGCAGCTCGACGCCGCGCTGGCCCTGGGTCCGGACCTGGTCAGCGTGGTCGGGGGCGGCAACGACCTCCTGCGACCGCGCGCCGACGTGGACGCGCTCGCCGCCACGCTCGACGGGGCGGTCGCGCGCGTCCGCGCCACCGGCGCCGACGTCCTCATGGCCACCCCGACCGACCCCGTGGGCGCGCCGGTCATCGGCCGGACCCGGGGGCGGGTGGGCGTCTACATCTCCCACATCTGGTCGATCGCCCAGCGCCACGGGTGCTTCGTGCTCAACCAGTGGTCGTGCGACTTCCTCTCGGACTGGCGCATGTGGGCCGACGACCGCATCCACATGACGCCGGAGGGGCACCGTCGGGTCGCGCTCGCCGCCTACGCCGCGCTCGGGCACGACCCGGACGAGGCCGACTGGCACCTCCCGCTGCCCCCGCAGGGCCGGCCGGGCATGGTCGAGACGGTGCGCGGCAACGCCCGGTGGGCCCGGGAGTATGCCGGGCCGTGGGTGCAGCGGCGCCTGCAGGGCCGCTCCTCCGGCGACGGACGCCGGCCCAAGCGGCCCGAGCTCGGGCCCGTGCGCGGTGGGGCGGACGCGTCGTGAGCGTGCCGACGACCCCGACGGTGCCCGCGCCCCGCGGGCTGTGGCTGACCGTCCTGGGGGCGGACGCCCTGGAGGCGCTGCCCCTGGAGCGGGTCGGCTGGCTCGGGGTCGACCTGCAGCACGGCTGTCTCGAGGTCGCCGACCTCGCCGGGATCCTGCGGGTCAGCCCCGTGCCGGTGCTCGCCCGCGCCGCCTCCCAGGACGCCAGCCACCTGGCGCGCGTCCTCGACACCGGCGTGGCGGGGGTCGTGGTGCCCGGCGTCGGCTCCGGCCGGGAGGCGGCCGCGCTCGTCTCCGCCGTGCGTCCGCCGCCCGAGGGCCGCCGCAGCACCGGCGCGTCGCGCTCCTCCCTCGTCGGCGGTCCGGCCCGGCCGCTGCTCCTGCCGATGGTGGAGACGGCCGAGGGGCTGGCCGCCGCCGCGGACATCGCCGGGTGCCCGGGCGTGGACGGGGTCTT
>JASKZT010000204.1 GCA_030145965.1 Ornithinimicrobium sp. | reverse complement strand
TCCGCGCCACCCGCGTCTACTACCTGGACCCGCACCTCGACCACTTCGTGCCCGAGGTGCGCTGGCTCGCCCGCGGCGAGGGCCTGACGACCGCGGTCGCCCGCACCCAGCTGGCCCCGGTCCCGACCCACCTCGAGGGTGCGGTCCGCACCGGGGCGTCCTCCGACGTGCGGCTGGCCGTCGGCGCCGTCCCGGTCGACCCCGCCACCCAGGTCGCCACCGTCAGCCTGCAGGGTCAGGGCCTGGGCGAGGACCGGGAGCGCGTCCAGGACCTGCGCGCCCAGCTCGGGCACTCCCTGCTGCAGGTCTCCGGCGTCAGCGCGGTCGAGCTGCGCCTCGGCGGTCGCAGCCTCCTGCCCGAGGGCGAGAGCGCGGTGAGCACGGGCAGCGACCTCGGCTACACCGACGTCCAGCGCGACGTCGACCGTGCCCTGCTGCGCATCGGCGAGGTCTTCGCGCTGGTCGACCCCGTCTTCTACAACCTGCGCAACCTGCCCGCCTCCAGCACCTCGACGGTCGACCTGCCCCGCCTGGGCCTGGAGTGGACCGGCGTCGCGGTGACCGAGGACCTGTCCGAGCTCACGGCGGTCTCGACCGACCGCACCCGCCTGTGGCGGTGGCGCGACGGGCGGGAGCACGTCAACGAGGGCATCGGCGACGCGCTGACCGACCCCAGCTACGACCCGTTCGGCGCCGTGTGGGTCGCCGGTCTCGCGCGCAGCCGGGGCGGGCCGCGGGTCTGGGTCGTCGAGGGCGAGGACGTCTCGGCGGTCGCCCGGCCGGTGGACGTCCCCTGGGCCCAGGAGGGGCAGCGGTTCCGGGGCTTCCGCGTCTCGCCGGACGGGACCCGCGCTCTCGTCGTCCTGGCCGACGGCAACGACGAGTCGCGCCAGCGGCTGCTCGTGGCCGGCATCGTGCGCGACTCCGAGGGCCGGGCCACCGGGCTCGCGCAGCCCATGGCCGCCGCGCCCACGCTCGTCGCGGTGGACTCCGCGCGCTGGGCGACCACGTCCGACATCGTGGCCACGGGGCGGCGCGTGCAGGACCAGCGCCCGGTGCCCTTCCGCGTCCCGCTCGGCGGGTGGATCGAGGAGCTGGGCGACCAGCCCGGTCTCGTCGACACCATCCCCGTGCCGACGGGGGCGGCCTTCGTGCCGCTCGTGCGCACCGAGGACGGCCGCTTCCACACCCGGGAGGGCAACTCGGGCTGGTTCGGCGCCCGCAACGGCGACGAGCTGATCATCCCGGGCACCTAGCCACGGCGACGGTCCCGCCGTGCCGCTCCCCGGCGCGGCGCCTGTGGACGGGCGGGTCCGGAGCGATGGGCTCCTGCCGCACGCTGGGCGGTATGCCGTGGCGCCCGTGGGAGGACGTGCTCGCCCTCGTCGAGCTGGCCGCGCCGTCGGCGTGCGCCGGGTGCGGCCGGGCAGGGTCGCGCTGGTGCCCCGGTTGCGGCGCCGTCCTGGTCGCGACCGCGCCCCGGCGGTGGTCCCCGACGCCGTGCCCGCCAGGGCTGCCGGACACGTGGGCCGGCCCCGCCTACGAGGGTGAGGTCCGCGCCGCCCTCGTCGCCTGGAAGGACGGCGGCCGCGCCGACCTGACCCCGGTGCTGGCCCCGGTGCTGCGCGACGTCATCGCCGCGGCGCTGTCCGGCTCGCCCCCGCACCGCACCGCCCTCGCGCGGGGGAGCGTCGTCCCGGTCGTGCCCGCGCCGTCCGCGCGCCGGAGCACCCGGCGGCGCGGCGAGCACCGGGTGGGCCGGCTGGTCGCTGCCGCGCTCTCCGGGGCCGCCCCGCTGCGGTCCGCCGACGCGCTCGAGCTGGCTCGCCGGGTCGCCGACCAGGCGGGGCTGGGGGCGGCCCAGCGTCACCGCAACCTCGCCGGCGCCGTCCGGGTCCGACCCGCTGCGGCGGGAGCCGTGCGCGGGCAGCCGTGCGTCGTCGTGGACGACGTGGTGACGACCGGCGCCACCCTGGCCGAGTGCACCCGTGCCCTCCACGAGGCCGGTGCCGGCCCCGTCCTGGCCGTGGCGCTCGCCGCGACCCGGCGCCGCCCCGGGCCCGGGCGCAACCCTCGTGGGCCGGGCCGGGGAACGGCCGCCGGCGCGTCCGTGAGCACGTCCGGGGGCAGGGAGGCGGCCGACTATCGGTAACCGGAGCGGCGGACTAATGTGGCTGCATGGAGCACCTCACGCGGCTGGCAGGGGGGTGAGGCCGTTGGACGTGGCGCCGTAGCTGACGCCGACGAGCACACACCCCCACCACTGCATGGAGGACTCATGGAACTGATCGTGACCGGTCGCAAGAAGGACGTCGCGGAACGCTTCCGCCGCCACCTCGAGGACAAGCTCGACAAGATCCCCCAGCTCGCACCCCGGGTGCGACGCACCGAGGTCGTGCTGACGCACGAGGCCAACCCCCGCCAGGCCAAGGAGGCCGAGCGCTGCGAGATCACCTGCCACGTCGGGCGCACGGTGGTCCGTGCCGAGGCCGCCGCCGACGAGGAGTACGCGGCCGTCGACCTGGCCATGGCCAAGCTGACCGAGCGCCTGCGCCGCATGAACGACAAGCGGCGGATCAGCCACACCGGCAAGCACCGCCTCCCCTCCGTCGCCGAGGCGACGTTCGGGCTGTCGACCGAGCCGCTGGACCAGCCCTCGGAGAACGGGACCCGGCCGCCCACGACCGAGGAGGCCGTCGACGCCGAGCTGCAGACGCAGGGCAACAGCCCCATCGAGATCCGTGAGAAGACCCACCCCTCCAGCCCCATGACCGTCGGCCAGGCCCTGTCCCGCATGGAGCTCGTGGGCCACGACTTCTTCCTCTTCCACGACGTGGACACCGACCGCCCGAGCGTGGTGTACCGGCGCCGCGGGTGGTCCTACGGCGTGCTCCGCCTCGACCTCGACGCCCAGGGCGTCACCGACGACGAGGAGACGGTCGCCGACCGCGACGCCGTCGCCTCCTGACGACACACCCCCGGCCCGGACGGGCCCGGCACCGACCCCGGTGCCGGGCCCGTCCGCCGTCCGGCGCACGCCCGGGTCCGACGGCGGCCCGTGGCACAGTGGGCGCATGCCACCCACGGCGAGCCCGGACCCGACCCCGGACCTGACCTCGGGCCACCGCCGCGTGCCCGTGCTCACGGTGCCGCAGGCCCGTCGCCTCGCCCTCGCGGCCCAGGGCTTCGCCGACCCGCGTCCGGCACCCCGCGGCGCGACGATGCGCCACCTCGTCCGCGTCGTCGACCGGGTGCAGGTGGTCCAGATCGACAGCGTCAACGTGCTCGCGCGCTCCCAGTACCTGCCGTTCTTCTCCCGCCTGGGCCCCTACGACACCGCCCTGCTCGACCGGGCGCGCGACGGCGCGGGGCCGCGGGCGCGCACCGGCCGCCGGCTCGTGGAGTACTGGGCCCACGAGGCCTCGCTGGTGCCCCCGTCGACCTGGCCGCTGCTGGCCTTCCGGATGGAGGAGGCCCGCGAGCGGGCGTGGAGCCGGTCCTTCTCGCGCACGCACCCCGAGCTGCTCGAGGCCGTCCTCGAGGTGGTCGGCGACCACGGCCCGCTGACGTCCCGGGAGGTGGAGGCGCGCCTCCCGCACGGGGCGGAGCGCTCCGGTGACGAGTGGGGCTGGAACTGGTCGGCCGTGAAGTCCTGCCTCGAGCTGCTCTTCTGGGCCGGCCAGGTGACCTCGGCCGGGCGCACCCCCTCCTTCGAGCGCCGCTACGCCCTGCCCTCGGCCGTGCTCCCGCCCGACGTCGTGGCCCGGCGCGACGCGCTGGCCCAGGAGGACCCGCAGGTCGCCGTCACCGAGCTGCTCGGCCTCTCCCTGCGCGCCCACGGGCTCGGCACCCAGCGCTGCCTGGCCGACTACGTGCGGCTGCGCGGCCCCCGCGTCGCGGCAGGGCTGGCCGCGCTGGAGGCCCGGGGCGAGGCCGAGCGGGTCGAGGTGCCGGGATGGACGTCCCGGCCGGTCTGGCGCGTGCCCGGCGCCCGGGTCCCGCGGCGGGTGCCGGGGGCCGCCCTGCTCAGCCCCTTCGACTCCCTGGTCTGGCAGCGGGAGCGCACCGAGGGCCTGTGGGGCATGCGCTACCGGCTCGAGATCTACGTCCCCGCACCGCAGCGGGTGCACGGCTACTACGTCCTGCCGTTCCTCCTCGACGAGGAGCTCGTCGGCCGGGTGGACCTCAAGGCCGACCGGTCGGCCGGCGCGCTCGTCGTCCGCTCGGTGCACTGGGAGCAGGGCACCGACGTCGCCGTGGCCGCGCCGAGGCTGCACGAGGAGCTCTCCTCGATGGCCGGCTGGCTGGGCCTCGACCGGGTCGATTTTGCCAACTCCTGACCATCTGTTCACCTGCACGTCACCGGCGTCCTCTGTCCTGGGCCACGCAACGTTCCTAGGGTCCCGAGTGTGACGGGCACGCGTACGCCCGTGCCTCCACCATCAGCACAGCCGCACCACCCCCTCCCCCCGAAGAGAAGGGCACCAGCCCCATGACCCACCCCCTCCGGCCCCGTGCGGCCGTGGCGGCCGCTGGAGCGTCGGCGCTCCTGGTCAGCCTGCTCGTCCCGACGGCCTCCGCGGCCGACGGCGCGAGCGCCTCCCTCGAGGACCTCATCATCAGCGAGTACGTCGAGGGCACCTCCAACAACAAGGCGGTCGAGCTCTACAACGGCACCGGTGCCGCGGTGGACCTGACCGGTTACCGGCTCGAGCAGTACAGCAACGGCTCGACCAACGCCAACCCCGTGGTGACGCTCTCCGGCTCCGTGGCGCCGGGCGACGTCTTCGTCCTCGCCCACTCCTCCTCCGCGGCCGAGGTCCTCGCGGCCGCCGACCAGACGACGGGCACGGGCCTCTTCAACGGCGACGACGCGCTCGTCCTGCGCGGCCCCGCCGGCCAGGTGGTCGACTCCTTCGGCCAGGTCGGCTTCGACCCCGGCACCGAGTGGGGCACCGGCCTCGTCTCGACGGCCGACAACACCCTGCGCCGCAAGGCCGGCGTCTGCCAGGGTGACACCAACCCCTCCGACGTCTTCGACCCGGCGGTCGAGTGGGACGGCTACGCCGTCAACACCTTCGACGGGCTCGGCACCCACACCACGACGTGCGACGGCACCGAGCCGCAGCCGACCGCCGTGGTCATCAACGAGTTCTCCGCCAGCACCGCCGGCACGGACGTGGAGTACCTCGAGGTGCTCGGGGCCCCCCGCACCGACTACTCGGGCCTGTCGATCCTGCAGGTCGAGGGTGACTCCACCTCTGCGGCGCGGGGCCGCGTCGTCACCTCCACGCCGGTCGGCACCACCGACGCCGACGGCCGCTGGCACGTCGACCTCCCGGCCAACACGCTGGAGAACGGCACCCTCACGCTCCTGCTCGCCGAGGGTGCCGTGGCCCCCGGCACGGTGCTCGACACCGACCGCGACGGGACGATCGACGTCGACCTCGTGGTGCTCGACAGCGTCGCCGTCCACGACGGCGGCGCGGGCGACCTGACCTACTCCGAGACGGTCCTCGGCGTCGCCTACGACGGCCTGCCCTTCGCCCCCGGCGGCGCGTCGCGCATCCCGGACGGCGTCGACACCGACACCGTGGCCGACTGGGTCCGCAACGACTTCGACCTCGCCGGGATCCCCGGCTTTCCCGGCACGCTCGTCGACGGCGAGGCGGTCAACACCCCCGGTGCCGCCAACGCCACCGAGCCGTCCGGCGGCGGCGGCACCGGGGCCGGCTCCTGCTACGACGCGGCCACGCCCGTCGGCGAGGTCCAGGGCAGCGGCTCGGCCAGCCCCCTGGTCGGCAGCACGGTCACCGTCGAGGGCACCGTGGTCGGCGACTTCCAGCACAGCGGGTCCTACAACGGTTACTACGTCCAGGACGCCGGTGACGGGGACCCCGCCACCTCCGACGGCGTCTTCGTCTACGCCCCCGGCGGCACGGACGTCTCGGTCGGCGACCGGGTCCGGGTGACCGGGCCGGTGTCGGAGTACTTCTCGCTCACGCAGATCACCGCCTCGGCCGTGCAGCTGTGCGCCACCGGGCAGACGCTGCCGGAGGCGACCGTCCTCACCCTGCCGGTCGACGACCTCGAGCCCTACGAGAGCATGCTCGTGACCTTCCCCCAGGACCTGTCCATCCTGGAGTACTTCGAGTACGGCCGCTACGGCCAGGTGGTCCTCGGCGTCGGTGACGGCACCGCGCGGCAGTACCAGCCGACCGCTCTGCACGAGCCGGGCTCGGCGGAGGCCGGGGCGCTCCTGCAGCACAACCGGACCCACCGGATCATGCTCGACGACGGGCTGAACATCCAGAACCCGGCCTACCTGCGCCACCCCGACGGCGGCCAGTTCACCCTCGAGAACACCTTCCGCGGCGGCGACACGGTCGCCGGCGTCACCGGGATCCTCGACTACCGCTTCAGCAAGTGGGGCGTCCAGCCGACGGAGGGCGCCGAGCACACCGAGCGCAACCCGCGCCCCGCGGTGCCCGAGGTGGGCGGGACGACCACGGTCGCCTCGTTCAACGTGCTGAACTACTTCACCACCCTCGGCAGCCGCGGCGCAGACACGGCCGAGGAGTTCACCCGGCAGCAGGCCAAGATCGTCGCGGCCATCGTCGAGATGGACGCCGACATCGTCGGCCTCATCGAGATCGAGAACAACGGTGACGTCGCCGTCGGCAACCTCGTCGACGCCCTCAACGCCGCCGCGGGCGAGACCCGCTGGGCCTTCGTCTCCACCGGGCAGATCGGGACGGACGCCATCACCACGGCGTTCATCTACCAGCCGGACCGGGTGACCCCGGTCGGCCCGTTCGCCGTGCTCGACTCCGGCGTCGACCCCCGGTTCGACGACGGGGCCAACCGGCCCGCGCTCGCCCAGACCTTCCGTGACGCCACGGGCGGTGAGGTGACGGTCGTCAACAACCACCTCAAGTCGAAGGGCTCGGCCTGCGCCGGGGACCCGGACACCGGGGACGGCCAGGGCAACTGCAACCTGACCCGGGCCGCCGCGGCCGACGCGCTCGGCGACTGGGCCAACGACGACCCCACGGGTACCGGGGTCGAGGAGGTCCTCATCATCGGCGACCTCAACTCCTACGACAAGGAGGACCCGATCGACGCGCTCCGGGCCGACGGCTTCGTCGACCTGCTGGCGCAGTTCCAGGGCGAGCTCGCCTACAGCTACGTCTTCGACGGCATGCTCGGCTACCTCGACTACGCGATGGCCAGCGCAGCGCTGAGCCCCCGGGTGACCGGGGCCGCGGTGTGGACGATCAACGCCGACGAGCCCTCCGTCCTGGACTACGACATGACCTTCAAGCCGGAGGCCCAGGAGCAGCTCTACGCCGCCGACCCGTTCCGCTCCAGCGACCACGACCCGGTGCTGGTCGGCCTCGACCTCACGCCGCCGGACACCACCGCGCCGGAGCTGGAGGTCGTCGCCTCCCCGACGACGGTGTGGCCGCCGAACAACAAGTGGGTGACGGTCGACACCGTGCTCACCGCCACCGACGACTCCGGCGAGGAGCCGACCGTCACCCTCGTGGGCGCGGTCGTCACCGACCCGGGTCGCAACGGGCGCGGTGAGATCGAGGTGCTGTCCGACTCGCGCCTGCGCGTGCGCGCCTCCGTGGGGGCCGTCTACACGGTCACCTACGAGGCCACCGACGCGGCCGGCAACTCCACCACGGCGTCGGTGACCATCACCGTCGCCCGGACGGCGGCCGACGGCCGGGGCTGAGCACCCGCCGGCCGATGACGCACCCGACGGGGCGCGACGACCACCCGGTCGTCGCG
>JASKZT010000203.1 GCA_030145965.1 Ornithinimicrobium sp. | reverse complement strand
GCACGGGCACGAGCACGGTGCGGCCTCGCAGCCCGGCCCGCTGGCCGACGCCGCGGTGCGCACCGGCCGGCCCAGCGACGCCCCCGCCGTGGGACTGGTCCAGGCCTTCGTCTGGCAGCACGAGTACGCCGACGTGCTCTCCCCGGAGGTGCTCGACGCCCTGTCCGGCCCGCGCTTCGCCTCCGTGTGGCGCCGCTCGCTGGAGAGCCCGCCCACCCCGCGCCACCGGCTGCTCGTCGCGACGGCCGGACCCCAGGTCGTCGGCTACGTCGGGATCGGCCCGGCCGGGGACGAGCCCGGCCTGGACCACGGGCGCACCGGCATGCTCTACGACGGCGGCGTCCACCCCGAGGCGCGGCGGGCCGGTCACGGCTCTCGCCTGCTCAACGCCGCGGTCGACACCCTGCGCGCCTCCTTCGACGAGGTGACGGCAGTGGTGACGTGGGTCCTGGCCGACGCCGAGGGCACGCGCGCCTTCCTCCAGGGTGCCGGCTTCGCCCCCGACGGCGCCTGGCGCGACCGGGTGGTGGACGACGACGGGCGCACCGCGCGCGAGGTGCGCCTCGTGACCGACCTGTGACGGCACCCGCCGCCACGCCGCCCGTCCCCGCGTGGTGGCGCACCCCCGCCGGTCGGGAGGGTCTGGCGGTCGGCCTCGTCGGCCTCTACGGCGTCAGCGCCGGTGCGCTGGGCGTCGCCGCCGGGCTGAGCGTCTGGCAGACCGTCCTCACCTCGCTCCTGATCTTCAGCGGCGGCTCGCAGTTCGCCCTCTACGGCGTCCTCGGCGCCGGCGGTGGTGCGGTCGCGGCCGTGGCGACCTCCACCCTCCTCGGCCTGCGCAACGGCTTCTACGGCCTGGAGCTCTCGCGCCTGCTGCGCCCGAGCCGCCGGCTCCTGCCCCTGCACGCGCACCTGACGATCGACGAGTCCACCGCGGTGGCCCTGGCCCAGCCGACCCCGCAGCAGTCCCGCGTCGGCTTCTGGACGACCGGCGTGGCCCTCTTCGTCGTCTGGCAGACGACCACGCTGCTGGGCGCCCTCGCCGGCGAGGCGATGGGGGACCCGCGCGACTACGGGCTGGACGCCGCGGCGGCGGCGGCCTTCGTCGCCCTGGTGTGGCCGAGGCTCTTCGGCCGGGGCGTCCAGGGGCGGACCGGACCGGTCGCGACCGCGGCGCTGGCCATGGTGCTCACGCTCGTCTCGGCCCCCTTCGTGCCGACCGGCGTCGAGGTGCTGATCGGTGCCTGCGCCGCGCTCGTCATCGGCCTGCGCGACCGCGATCGCGGCCGCCGCACCGGGCCGACCGCACCCGTGACGCGCGACGCGCCGCAGGGCCGCGCCGGCGCAGGGGGCCTGTCATGACCCTGTGGGTCGCCGTCCTCGCCGCCGGCGCGCTCGCCTACCTGGTCAAGCTCGGCGGCTACCTCGTGCCCGAGCGCGTGCTCGAGGTGCCCTGGGTCGACCGGGTCGTGCCCCTGCTCACCGTGGCGCTGCTCTCCTCCCTGGTCGTGACGCAGGGCTTCCTCTCCGCCGGCGTGCCCACCCTCGACGCGCGTGCGGCCGGGCTCGGCGTGGCCGTCGTCGCGCTGCTCCTGCGGGCACCCTTCCTCGTCGTGGTCGTCGCCGCGGCGCTCACCGCCGCGCTGGTCCGCGCCCTCGCCGGCTGACGGCGGGGACCGTCAGGCACACTGCGGGTATGCCGCCGACCGCCCCGGGCACCTCGCCGCGCGTCGTCGGCGTCGACCTCGCGCGGACCCTGGCGCTGCTGGGGATGTTCGCCGCGCACCTGCTGGACCCGCTCGACCCCGCCGCACCCGGCGGCGTCGACCCGCTCTTCCAGCTCGTCGGCGGGCGGTCCTCGGCGCTCTTCGCCCTCCTCGCCGGCGTGGGCGTCGCGCTGGCGACCACCCGGGCCCGGGACGACCCGGCCCGCTACCGCGCCCGTCTGGCGGTCCGGGCCCTGGTCGTCGCCCTGCTGGGGCTGCTGCTGGGGTCGCTGGCCTCCGGGGTGGCGGTGATCCTCACCTTCTACGGCCTGCTCTTCCTCTGCGCCCTGCCGGTGCTCACCTGGGGGGCCCGCCGGCTGGCCGTCCTCGCCGCCGGCTGGGCCCTGCTCTCCCCCGTGGTCAGCCTCCTGCTGCGCCGCCACGTCGACGCGCCGCCCAAGATCGTCCCCTCGCTGCTCGACCTCGACCGCCCGGGGGAGCTGCTCACCGAGCTGCTGCTCACCGGCTACTACCCCGTGCTGACGTGGGCGGCCTACCTCTTCGCCGGCATGGCGGTGGGCCGGCTGGACCTGCGGCGGGCCGCGACGGGGCGGCGACTGGCCGTGCTGGGCGCGGCCCTCGGCGTGCTCGCGCTGGCCACCTCCGCCCTCGTGACCTCCTCGGCGGCCGTGCGGACCGCGCTCGTCGCCGACGCGCGGCGTCCGGTCGCCGGCTGGGCCGAGCTGGACACCCAGCTGCGCCGCGGCATCTTCGGCACGCACCCGACGGACACCGCGTGGTGGCTCGGGGTCTGGGCCCCGCACAGCGGCAGCATCGTCGACCTCGTGCACACGACCGGGACCGCCCTGCTGGTCCTGGGCCTGGCGCTGTGGCTGACCGGGCGGGTGACCAGCGCGCCCTGGCGGGTGCTGGCCGGCGCCGGCGCGATGACCCTGACGCTCTACACCACCCACGTGGTCGTGCTGGCCGGCGTCCTGGGCGCCCGCGGCCCGGTGGCCCTGGCGCTCCACTCCGTGCTCGCCCTGCTCGTCGGGGCCCTCTTCGCCTCCGCGGCCGTCCGCGGCCCCCTGGAGCAGCTGGTCTCCGGGGCCACCCTGCTCGTGCCCACGCGGTCGCCGTCCCGTCGCTGAGGCCGGCCGTTCACCTGGCGTTCATCTACGCCACGTCGGGGCAACCCTCTGACCTGCACCGATCAGCACCACTATGGACAAATCCGCGCTAAGACCGCGCGATGGTGTACCTTAGGTGAACAGCAGGTGAACGACCTGGGGCGATATCCGCCCCACAGGTCGGCAGAAGGAGGTGGACACCACATGACCGAGATGATCCGAGAGATCCGCAGCACCACCCGGCGACCGGGCGTGCTGACGTGGGTCCCCGTGACGGGGACCGACGGACGCGTGCGGATGGAGATGCGCTGGCAGCTCGAGGCCCCGGCGGGCCGCACCCGCCGCAAGGTGGCCTGACGCGCCGCAGCAGGCGCGCGGGAGCGGCCGACCGTGCCGCACCGCGCAGGAACGCCGAAGGGCGGGCCCGGAGAGCTCTCCGGGCCCGCCCTTCTGCGTGCGCGCGACGTCAGTCGTCGGTGGGCTCCCCACCCTGCTCGGCGTCACCGTTGCCGGCACCGCGACCGCGGCCCCCACGACGGCGGCGCTGACGGCGCGGGCGGTCGCCGGACTCGGCGTCGCCCTGCTCGGCGTCGTCGGCCTCGTCGGCGTCGTCGGCCACCGGGGCGGTCGCGTCGACACCGGGCAGCTCGGCGGCCTCGGCCACCTCGACTGCGTCGACCACCTCGGCGACCGGGGCCGCGTCGGACGCGTCACCCTCGTCACCGGACGCGTCGTCCGCGGCACCGTCGGACACGGCGGCCAGCGAGAGCTTGCCGCGCGGGTCGATCTCCTTGAGCTCCACCTGGACCTTCTGGCCCACCGAGAGCACGTCCTCGACGGCGTCGATGCGCCTGCCGCCGACGAGCTTGCGGATCTCGGAGATGTGCAGCAGGCCGTCCTTGCCCGGGAGCAGGGAGATGAACGCGCCGAAGGT
>JASKZT010000162.1 GCA_030145965.1 Ornithinimicrobium sp. | reverse complement strand
CGGAGCCGTCGTAGCGGTGCAGGCAGGTGACGAGGTCCTGCTCGGCGACGTCGGTCCAGCCGTCGACGGGCAGGCGCCAGGTGCCGTCCTCGCCGATGCGGGTGTCCAGGGCGACGGTGATTGCCTCGGGCCCGAAGCGCTCGAGGAGGCCGACCACGGTCTCCGGCTCGCGGACGGCGAGGGAGCCGATGACGACGCGCGTGGCGCCGGCCTCCAGCAGGCGGCTCACGTCGTCGGCGCTGCGCGCGCCGCCGCCGGTCTGGACCATGAGCCCGGTGCGGTCGACGATGCGGGTCAGCGTCTCGTCGAGGGTGTAACGGCCCTCGCGGGCGGCGTCGAGGTCGACGAGGTGCAGCCACCGCGCCCCGGCCCGGGCGTACCCCTCCGCGACGGCGACCGGGTCGTGGGGGTAGCGGGTCTCTTGCGCGTAGTCCCCCTTGAGCAGCCGGACGACGGCGCCGCCGCGCACGTCGATGGCCGGGTAGACGGTGAACGGTCGGGTGGTGCTCACAGGTGAATCACTCCGTGCTCGGTCGGGCGGGCCGGTCATCGTCGGTCGACCTCCACAAAGTTTCTCAGAAGCCTCGCCCCGACGGACGCCGACCTCTCCGGGTGGAACTGCGCGCCCCAGCGCAGGCCGGAGCGGACGACGGCCGTGAAGGCCTGGCCGTGGGTGGTGGCGGCGAGGGTGTGCTCCCCCGCCGGCGCCGCGTAGGAGTGGACGAAGTAGGCCCTCTCGCCCTCGCCGATCCCGGCGAGCAGAGGGTCGTCGACGAGCTCGGTGAGCGTGTTCCAGCCCATGTGCGGCACCCGGACACCGTAGTCGGCGCGCAGCCGGGTCACCGACCCCGGGACGAGCCCGAGCGTGTCGACGCCGCCGTCCTCCTCCGAGCGCTCGAAGAGCAGCTGCATGCCCAGGCAGACCCCGAGCAGGGGCGCCTGCACCTCGTGGAGGACCTCGACGAGCCCCGTCTCGCGGAGCCGGCGCATGCCCGCCCCGGCCGCGCCGACGCCGGGCAGGATCACCCGGTCGGCGGCCAGGATCTCGTCGCGGTCGGCCGTGAGCCGGGCGGTCGCGCCGAGCCGCTCGAGGGCGTAGCTGACCGAGCCGATGTTGGTCCCGCCCGAGTCCACGAGCGCCACCCGGGTGGGGATCACAGCACGCCCTTGGTGGAGGGCAGCTCGGAGGCGTCGCCCTGACGGGCCAGGGCCAGGCGCAGGGCGCGGGCGACGGCCTTGAAGCCGACCTCGACCTGGTGGTGGGTGTTGTCCCCGGTCACCGACAGGTGCAGCGTGCAGCGCAGCGCGTCGGCGAAGGAGCGCCAGAAGTGCTCGACCATCTCGGTCGAGAACTCTCCCACCGTGGGCCGGTCGAAGCGGCCCTCGTAGCGGAAGTACGGGCGCCCCGACAGGTCGACCGCGGCGGTGGCCTGCGCCTCGTCCATGGGCAGGGTGAAGCCGTAGCGGCCGATGCCGCGCTTGTCGCCGAGCGCGGTGCGGACGGCCTCGCCGACGGCCAGCGCCACGTCCTCGACCGTGTGGTGGTCGTCGATGTGCAGGTCGCCGTCGCAGCGCACGGCCATCGAGAAGCCGCCGTGCTTGGCGAGCTGGTCGAGCATGTGGTCGAAGAACCCGATGCCGGTCTGCGCGTCCGCGCCGCCGGGGCGGTCCAGGTCGACGTCGACGACGATGCGCGTCTCGGAGGTGCTCCGCTCGACGTGCGCGGTGCGGGGCCGCACGACGAGCTCGTGGGCGATCTGGGCCCAGGTCGTCGTCTCCCCCGCGCCGGGCGCCGCCTGCGGGTCGACGCCCGTGCCCGCGGCCGGGGGCAGCAGGTAGGTGCGGATGCCCAGGTTCGTGCCGAACTCGCGGTCGGTCTCGCGGTCGCCGACCATGACGCTGCGCTCCCAGTCCACGCCCTTGTCCTTGAGCAGGTGGACGACCATGCCGATGCCCGGCTTGCGGGTCCACGGGGCGTCGGGGCCGCCGTGGTGCGGGTCGACGAGCACCTCGCGGAAGCGCACGCCCTGGCTGGTGAGGATCTGCATGAGGAGGTCGTGCGGGCCGTCGAAGTCGGCCTGCAGGAAGGACTCGGTGCCCAGGCCGTCCTGGTTGCTCACCATGACGAGGTCGTAGCCGGCGTCCTGGATGCGCAGGAGGGCGGGGATGACCCCGTCGACGAGGCGCAGCTTGGCCAGGCTGTCGACCTGGAAGTCGTCCGGCTCGGCGATGATCGTGCCGTCGCGGTCGACGAGGCAGAGGGGGCGGGTGCTCATCGGTCGGTCTCTCCCGGGGTGGTGTCGAGGGCGGTGTCGAGGGCGGTCATCTCGTCGTCGGTGCCGACGGTGACCCGCAGGGCGTCGTGGAGCCCGGGCAGGTGGCGCATGTCCCGCACGACGATCCCGGCCGAGGAGAGGCGGGCCAGCAGGCCGTCGGGGTCGTCGTGGCGCACGAGGAGGAAGTTGGCCTCGCTGGTGTAGACCGCGCGCACGCCGTCGAGGTGGCGCAGGCGGGCATCCAGCCGGTCGCGCCGCCCCAGCGTCCGCGCCACCCGGCCGCGGGTCGCGTCCAGCGCCTGCGGGGCCAGGGCCTCCAGCGCGAGCCGGGTGACGGGCTCGGGCACCGGGTAGGGCGCCTGGACCCGGCGCAGCACCAGCGCGAGGTCGGGGTGGGCCAGGGCGATGCCGACGCGCGCGCCGGCCAGCCCGTGGGCCTTGGACAGCGTGCGGAGCACGACGAGGGTCGGGTGCTCCTCGAGGAGGCTGACGGCGGAGCGCTGCTCGGCGAACTCGCCGTAGGCCTCGTCGACGACCACCACGGCCTGGTCGGCCAGGGCGTCGGCCAGCGCGGCGACCTCGTCGAGCGGCACGACCGAGCCGGTCGGGTTGCCCGGCGAGGCCAGGAAGACGACCCGTGCGCCCGCCTCGCGCGCGGCGGCGGCGACGGCGCGGGTGTCCACGCGCCAGGTCAGACCGTCGTCGACCTGAGCCACGTCGGTGACCGGCACGCCGTGGAGGCGGGCGGAGACGGCATACATGCCGAAGGTGGGGGACGCGACGACCACGCCGTCGCCGCCGGGGCGGCAGAGCGCCCGGACGAGCAGCTCGATCATCTCGTCGCTGCCGCGCCCGACGACCGTCCGGTCCGGGGTCGTGGCCCAGAGGTCGGCGAAGGCCTCGACGAGCGCGGCCGGCTGCGGGTCGGGATAGCGGCGCGTGGCGCCCGGCGGGTCGGCCAGGCTCGCCTCCCCCGACTCGTTGGCGTTGAGCCAGATGCGTGCGGGCACGCCGGGCGCGCTCGTGCGGGCCGAGGAGTAACCGGTGAACCCGCGCAGGTCCTCGCGCACGAGGTGCGCCGGGAAGGGCAGGGCCTCCGCCGGACGCGGTCCCTGCGGTCCTTCCGGCCCGGCGGCCTGCCGCGCGCTCATCGGGAGCCGCCCGCGGCGGCCAGCCGGTCGAGGCGGCGGGTGACGGCGCGCTGGTGGGCGTGCAGCTGCTCGGCCTCGGCGAGCACCACGGCGCACGGGCCGACGGCGGCCAGACCGGCCGGCGTGGCGCGCTGGACCGTCATCGCGACCTGGAAGGCGGCGACGTTGACCCCGCCGGTGAAGCGCGCGGCGCCTGCCGTCGGCAGGACGTGGTTGGTGCCCGAGCAGTAGTCGCCCAGCGTCTCGGGCGTGTGGTCGCCGAGGAAGACCGAGCCGGCCCGGTCGACGGCGGCCACCCACTCCTGCGGCTCGCGGACGGCGAGGATGAGGTGCTCGGGCGCGTAGTCGTTGGACACCTCCACGGCCGTGTCCAGGTCCGGGGTGACGACCAGGCGGCTGGAGGCCAGCGCCTTGCGGGCGATCTCGGCCCGCGGCAGCAGCTCCACCTGGGCCTCGACCTGGGCCGCGACGGCCTCGGCCAGCTCCCGGGCGTCGGTGAGCAGGATGACCTGGCTGTCGGGGCCGTGCTCGGCCTGGCTGAGCAGGTCGGCGGCGACGAACTCGGGGTCGGCCCCCGCGTCGGCGATGACCAGGACCTCCGAGGGCCCGGCCGGCATGTCGATGCCGGGGCCGCCCTCGGCCGTCGACACCTGGCGCTTGGCCTCGGTCACCCAGGCGTTGCCGGGGCCGAAGAGCTTGTCGCAGGCGGGGACCGACTCCGTGCCGTAGGCCATGGCGGCGACGGCCTGGGCACCGCCGAGCACGAAGACCCGCTCGACGCCGCACTCCGCGGCTGCGGCCAGGACCGCCGGGTCGGCCGTGCCGTCCGGACGGGGCGGGGTGCACAGGATGACCTCGGGGCAGCCGGCCAGCTGCGCCGGGACGCCGAGCATGAGGGCGGTCGAGGGCAGCGGCGCCGAGCCCGCCGGGACGTAGAGCCCGACCCGGCGGATGGGGCGGACCACCCGCTCGCACACGACCCCGGGGGCCGTCTCCACGGCGTACCCCGTCTGCATGCCGGCCTCGTGGAAGGCGCGGATGCGCCCGGCGGCCTCGGTGATCGCCGCCCGCAGCCCGGGGGCGAGCCCGGCCGCCGCGCCGTCGCGGTCGGCGACAGGCACCTCGAGGGCCGCCGGGGTGGCCCCGTCGAGGCGTGCGGTGAGCTCGCGCAGC
>JASKZT010000157.1 GCA_030145965.1 Ornithinimicrobium sp. | reverse complement strand
CTGGGCCGCCGGGCTGGACGGCTGAGCCGCCGGGCTGGACGGCTGGGCCGCCGGGCGCGGGCCGGGGGTGGCGGCGGGCCCGGGACGGCGGGGGGTGCCGGGGGTGCCGGTCGGACCGGGCTGGCCCGCGGGCTTGGCACCGCCCTTGGACGCGCCGTCGGACGCGGACGGAGGGTTCTCGCGAACCCTGCGGACGACGGGGGGCTCGATGGTCGACGAGGCCGACCGGACGAACTCTCCCTGCTGCTTCAGGTGGGCGAGCAGCTCCTTGCTCTCGACCCCGAGCTCTTTGGCGAGCTCGTAGACCCTGAGTTTGGCCACGGTGTGGTGTCTCCTTGATGTTGCGCCACGACCGGGCCTGTGTCAGGCACAGCCGCGACTAGTGCTGGTGGGTGCTCATCGCTGAGTACTCATCGGGTGCTCATCAGCGTCAAACCCGCTTCCGGTTCCTCGATGACAGGTCCGTCGGACCCGCCCTTACGTCGACCTGGTCTGGTGACCAGGTCGTGTCACGACTGCTCCTGCAGCAGCTCCTGCACCTCGGTGACGTCGATCTGCGCCCCCGCCGCGAGGCGGAGCGCACGACCGAAGGCACGTCGTGCGATCGCGGTCTGCAGGCACTCGGCGTCGGGGTGCACGTAGGCGCCCCGCCCGGGAGCACGCCTCCGCTCGTCGGGGAGCAGCCTCCACCGGGTGGTGGAGCCTGCCTCACCGACCGCGACGACGCGCAGCAGTGCATCTTGGTCGTCCCTGCGTCGACACCCCACGCAGGTGCGCACCGGGTGACGGTGGCTGTCCTGGGTGGTGTCGGGCTCGACACAGCGACGGGCATCGCCCCCCACTCTACACGCTCGCCGGGCCCGGACCGCCTTCCGACGCCCGTGCCTCCTGCTCCTCGGTGTCGGCCCGGATGTCGATCTTCCAGCCGGTCAGCCGGTGCGCGAGGCGGGCGTTCTGCCCCTCGCGGCCGATCGCGAGCGACAGCTGGTAGTCGGGGACGACCACGCGTACCTGGCGCGAGCGCTGGTCCACGATCCGCGCCGACTGCACCTTCGCCGGCGAGAGTGCGGAGGCCACGAAGTCCTCGGGGTCCTCGCTGAAGTCGACGATGTCGATCTTCTCGCCCTGCAGCTCGGCCATGACGGCCCGGACGCGCTGACCCATGGGGCCGATGCACGCCCCCTTGGCGTTGATGCCGGGAACCTTGGTGTGGACGGCGATCTTGGTGCGGTGCCCCGCCTCGCGGGCCACCGCGGCGATCTCCACGCTGCCGTCGGCGATCTCCGGCACCTCGAGCGCGAAGAGCCGGCGCACGAGGTTGGGGTGCGTGCGCGACAGCATGATCTGCGGCCCGCGGTGGCCTCGCTTGGCGCTGACCACGTAGCACCGGATGCGCTGACCGTGCGCGTAGGTCTCCCCCGGCACCTGCTCGGCCGTCGGCAGCTCGCCCTCGACCGTGCCGAAGTCGACCAGGACGAAGCGCGGGTCGTTGGACTGCTGGATGATGCCCGAGGCGATGTCGCCCTCGCGGGCCCGGAAGTCGCCGAGCACGGCGTCGTCCTCGAGCTCGCGCATGCGCTGGGTGATGACCTGGCGGGCGGTGGCCGCGGCCACCCGCCCGAAGCCCTCAGGGGTGTCGTCGAACTCCGGCCCCGGGTCGCCGCGGGTGCCGTCCTCGAGCACGGGCGGGTCCTCGCGGGCCCACACGGTGACGTGGCCGGTCTTGCGGTCGAGCTCGACGCGGGCGTGGCGGTAGTGCCCCTCGATCTTCTGGTAGGCCGAGAGCATGGCCTGCTCGATGGCCTGGACGATGATGTCCATGGGGATCTCGCGCTCCCTCTCGAGGAGGCGCAGCGCGGTCATGTCGATGTCCATCAGTCGTCCTTTCCGTCAGGTCGGGAGAACTCGACCTGGACCGTGGCCCGGGTCACGTCCTCCCAGGGGATGTCGATGTGCCCGGCGTCCGCGGAGGGCGCGCCCTGGGGCCGCACCTGGATGCCGTCGGCGCGCACGTGCACCAGGCGTCCGGTGACCGGGCCCTGGTCGCCGCCGCGGTCCACCGTGAGCAGGCGGCCGACGTTGCGCCGGAAGTGCTCGCGGCTGCTGAGCGGCCGGTCGACCCCGACCGAGCTCACCTCGAGGGTGTAGGGCGCCTCGCCCATGGCGTCGGAGCCGTCGAGCGTCTCGGAGACGCGGCGGGTGGCGTCGGCGATCTCGTCCAGGCTCAGCGGCTCCACCGTGCTGGCGGTGTCCTCGGCGTCCAGGGCCGAGACGTCGCGGGCGACGAAGATGCGTACGAGGCGGCGGCGGCCGGCGGGCTGCACGGTGAGGTCGTCGACGACGACGCCGCTGCCGGCGAGCGACTGGGAGACCTGGTGGGTGAGCGACTCGGTGCGGGCCCGGGCGTCCATCGGGTGCCTCCTGCGTTCTTCTGATGTGTGCCGGACGGCGGGGCAGCACGGGGCGCCCGACCATCCGTCGGAAAGGACTACCCTACCCTCAACGATGAGCCCCGTCATGCCCCCTGCCCCGAGCCGCCGTGCCCTCCTCCGTGCCGTCGGCGTCGCCTGCGCCGCCCTCGCCCTGAGCGGCTGCGACGACGCGGCGCCCCCGCGGAGCGTCACGCCGACCGGCGGGGTCGAGCCGGACGACCCGGCGACGTGGCCGGACGACACCACCCTGCTGCTCCAGGCGCGCCAGCGGGTCCACGCCTACCGGCTGGGCCTGGAGGCCGTGGGCATGGGGGACGGCCCCGTGCGCCGTGAGCTGGCCGACCTCTGGGCGCTCCAGCAGGAGCGCCTCGAGCTCGTGGTCTCCCTCGGCGGCGTCCCGCTGCCGGACCTGCTGGACGAGCCCGCGGTGGTGGCCGGCGACGGCGCCGCGGCCACCGGCGACGCGGGCGGCGCCACGGCGAGCGCGGCACCGCGCCGCCCCACGGTCGAGGACCTCGGCCGCGCCATCCGGGGCGACCGCTCCGAGGCCCTGCGCGAGCTGTCCACGGCCACCCCGACCAACCTGCTCCTCCTGGCCTCCCTCGCGGCCCAGCACGTCGCCTCCGCCGCGCGCCTGGGCGT
>JASKZT010000153.1 GCA_030145965.1 Ornithinimicrobium sp. | reverse complement strand
GAAGACGTAGTTGCCCATCGAGGCGAAGACCTCCTGCGGGCTGTCCGGGAGCCCGCGCGGGTCCTGGGGCTTCTCGAGGAACTCGCGGATGCGCCGCGGGTCCTGCGGGTCGACGTCGATGACGCCGAACTGGTCGGCCAGCGAGATCGGCTGCCGGATCGCCGCGACCGTGCACGCCGCGCCGGTCTCGGTGTGCTGCTCGACCATCGAGGCGAAGTCCATCCGGTAGACGTGGTCGGCACCGACGACGACGACGATGTCGGGGCGCTCGTCGTGGATGAGGTTGAGGCTCTGGTAGATCGCGTCGGCCGACCCGGAGAACCAGTGCTTGCCGACACGCTGCTGCGCCGGCACCGGGGCGACGTAGTTGCCGAGCAGCGTCGACATCCGCCACGTCTTGGTGATGTGGGCGTCCAGCGAGTGCGACTTGTACTGCGTCAGCACGACGATCTTGAGGTAGCCGGAGTTGACGATGTTGGACAGCGCGAAGTCGATGAGCCGGTAGATCCCGCCGAACGGCACGGCCGGCTTGGCCCGGTCGGCCGTCAGGGGCATGAGCCGCTTGCCCTCGCCGCCGGCGAGGACGATCGCCAGGACCTTCTGCCGGGTCCGCCGTGGGTGCACCATGCCCATAACCTAGGCGTATCGCCGCTGGTCTGGCGAGGGGGAGGGCCGCATGGCTAGGTTGAGGGCGTGCGCATCGACATCCTGTCCCGTGAGTACCCCCCCAACATCTACGGCGGCGCGGGGGTGCACGTCGCCGAGCTGACCCGGGCCCTGCGGGCCGTGCCCGACGTCGAGGTGCAGGTCCGCGCCTTCGACGAGCCGGTCGACGAGCCCGGCACGACGGGGTACGCCGTGCCGGCAGGCCTGGAGGAGGCCAACGGTGCTCTGCGCACCCTCGGCGTCGACCTCCTCATGGCCCGCGACGTGGCCGCCGGCGGGGCCGACCTCGTCCACAGCCACACCTGGTACGCCAACCTCGGCGGCCACCTGGGCGGCCTGCTCGCCGGCGTCCCGCACGTCGTCAGCGCGCACTCCCTGGAGCCGCTGCGCCCGTGGAAGGCCGAGCAGCTCGGCGGCGGCTACGCCGTCTCCTCGATGGCCGAGCGGGTCGCCTACGAGGGCGCCGCGGCGATCGTCGCGGTCTCGGCCGGCATGCGCCGCGACATCCTCGGCGCCTACCCCTCCGTCGACCCGGCGCGGGTGCACGTGGTGCACAACGGCATCGACTCCGCGCGCTGGCGGCGGGACACCTCCGAGGCGGCCCGCGAGGTCGTCGCCGCGCGGGGCCTGGACCCGGACGCGCCGACCGTGGTCTTCCTGGGCCGGATCACCCGCCAGAAGGGCCTGCCCTACCTCCTGCGGGCGCTGCGCCGCCTCGACGACGCCGTGCAGGTCGTGCTCCTCGCGGGCGCCCCGGACACGCCGCAGATCGAGCAGGAGGTCGTGGGGCTGGTCGACGGGCTGCGCACCGACCGCGGGCCCGACGCCGCGCCGGTGGTCTGGATCGGGGAGATGCTGCCGCGGGACGAGGTCGTGGCCGTGCTCTCGCACGCCAGCGTCTTCGTCTGCCCCTCGGTCTACGAGCCGCTGGGGATCGTCAACCTCGAGGCGATGGCCTGCGGCCTGCCCGTCGTGGCCACGGCCACCGGCGGCATCCCCGAGGTGGTCGTCGACGGCGAGACCGGCTGGCTCGTGCCGGTCGAGCAGGTGACCGACGGCACCGGCACGCCGGTCGACGAGGGCCGCTTCGTGGACGACCTCGCCGCCGCGCTCACCGAGGCGCTCTCCGACCTGGAGGAGGCGCGGCGCCGGGGCGAGGCCGGTCGGCGCCGCGCGGTCGAGGCGTTCTCCTGGACGACGATCGCCGAGCGCACGCTCACGGTCTACCGCGGCGCGCTCGAGGGGCCCCCGACCCGGTAGGCGAGGTGCAGGGCCGCCGCGTTGGTCGCGTCGGCCAGCGCCCGGCAGGCGTGGGAGCGCAGCCGCAGCAGGACCTGGGTGCGCCCGCCCACCGACGCGGCGTCGACCGAGGCGTCCACCGTCTCCAGGCCGGCGTCGGCCAGGGCCAGCACCGTCCCGGCGAGCTGGACCACCCGCACGGCACGCTGCGGCATACCCTCCGGCAGGCCCCAGGGACCAGCCCCCTCGGTCGCCGCGCGCGCCCGGGCCGCCCCGCGCTCGGCGGCCGCGCCGAAGGGCGGTGCCCCCGAGGCGGCCAGCTCGGCGGTGAGGGCGGCCAGCTCCTGGCGCAGGCCGAGCTCGGTCTGGCCCAGGTCGAGCGCCTCGACGCGGTGGGTGGCGACCGGCTCGGCGTCGTGCCGCGTCCAGCGCGCCATCCAGCCCTGGTCGCCCTCGGGGCCGAAGCGCTCGAGCTCGGGGACGAGGGCGCCGCCGAGGGCCGGGACGTAGACGCACTCCTCCGCGCGGGTGGCGTCGGCCACGAGCTCGGCCGAGCCCTGCGGCAGCCCGGCGAGGTCGCCGGGGCGGGGAAGCGCCACGAGCACGACCCGCTCGCCGACGTCGGCCCACAGCCGCACCGCCTCGACGAGGCCGACGCACTCGTCGAGGTCGGGCAGCGCGCGTCGTGGCAGGTCGGAGGCCGGCAGGCGGCCGGCGAGCACCGTGGTGGCCCACAGGGACACGCGCACGCAGGCGGGCAGCTCGTGGTCGGGCATGTCGCCGATCCTAGGCAGGAGGGCCCTGGCTAGAGTGGCCCCCATCATGAGCGACGTCCTCGAGTTTGCCGGCGTCGGCGTCCGCCGCGGCAGCGCCGACCTGCTCCGCGACGTCTCCTGGTCCGTCGAGGAGGGGGAGCGCTGGGTGGTCATCGGCCCCAACGGCGCCGGCAAGACCACCCTCCTCCAGCTGGCCGCCGCCCGCATGCACCCGACCACGGGCGTCGCGGGCGTGCTCGGCGAGGTGCTGGGCACGGTCGACGTCTTCGACCTGCGCCCGCGCATCGGCGTCTCGAGCGCGGCCGTGGCCGACCGGATCCCGGACGAGGAGCGCGTGAGCGACGTCGTCGTGACCGCCGCCTACGGAGTGCTGGGCCGGTGGCGGGAGCGGTACGACGAGTCCGACGAGCGCCGCGCCGAGGAGCTGCTCGAGGCGCTGGGCGTCTCCCACCTGGCCCGGCGCCGCTTCGGCACGCTGTCGGAGGGGGAGCGCAAGCGCGTGCAGATCGCCCGCGCCCTCATGACCGACCCCGAGCTCATGCTCCTGGACGAGCCGGCCGCCGGCCTCGACCTGCGCGGCCGCGAGGACCTCGTCAGCCGGCTCAGCCTGCTCGCCCAGGACCTCGAGGCGCCGGCGATGGTGCTGGTCACCCACCATGTCGAGGAGATCCCGCCCGGGTTCACCGACATCCTCATGCTCCGCGGCGGCGAGGTGGTCGCGGCGGGCCCGATCGAGGTCACGCTCACGGCCGAGAACCTCTCGCGCACCTTCGACATCCCGCTCGTCGTCGACCGCCACGGGGAGCGCTACACCGCCCGGGCCGTCGCCGCGGCGGACGCGACGGGGTGAGCGGCTGGGAGGTGGCCGCGATCGCCCTCGCCGGCTTCTGGGCCGGCATGATCAACACGATCGTCGGCTCGGGCACGCTGGTCACCTTCCCCACCCTGCTCTTCTTCGGCTACCCCGCCGTCACCGCCAACGTCTCCAACTCCCTCGGGCTCGTCGCCGGCGGGGTGTCGGGGGCGTGGGGCTACCGGGCCGAGCTCACGGGCCTGGGCCGGACCGTCCTGCGCCTGGTGCCGGTGTCCTTCGCCGGGTCGGTCGTCGGGGCGCTGCTGCTCCTCGTGCTGCCGCCGCGGGCCTTCGAGGCCATCGTCCCCGCGCTCATCCTCCTCGGGGTGCTGCTCGTGGTCCTGGGGCCGCGGATCGGCACCTGGGCGCGCGGGCGCTCGGCCCAGGTCCTCACGCCGGGCCGGTGGGCGGCGCTCTCGCTCGGCATCTTCGTGGCGGGCGCCTACGGCGGCTACTTCGGCGCCGCCCAGGGCGTCATCCTCGTCGGCCTCATGAGCGTGCTGCTGCCCCTGCACGTCCAGGCGATCAACGGCATCAAGAACATCCTCGGGCTCGTCGTCAACCTCGTGGCCGCGCTCGTCTTCCTCGTCGTCGACCCCGCCGTCATCGACTGGCGGGTCGTCGGCCTCATCGCGGCCGGGTCGCTGCTGGGCGGCGTCGTGGGCGCGCGCGTCGGGCGCGCCCTGCCCGGCTGGCTGCTGCGCGCCGTCATCGTGGTCATCGGCCTGGTCGCCGTCGGCTACCTTCTCCTCGCATGAGCCAGGGGTCCGCCGGGACGCCGCCGTCGTCGTCGTCCTCGCCGCCCGACCTGCCCGAGGGCTGCACCTGGGTGGAGGACCCGCGCGACCCGCACCTGCGCGACTACGTCTCGCTGACCGACGTGGCCCTGCGGCGGGTCGTCGAGCCCGAGCGCGGGCTCTACATGGCCGAGTCGGACAAGGTGGTCCGCCGCGCGCTGGGCGCCGGGCACCGGCTCCGCTCGCTGCTCATGACGCCGCGGTGGGTGCAGGAGTGGCCCGACCTGCTCGCGACCGCCCGCGAGCACGGGGCACCCGTCTACGTGGCCGCACCCGCCGTGGCGCAGGAGCTCACCGGCTTCCACCTCCACCGCGGCGTGCTGGCCGCGATGCACCGCCCGGTGCTCCCGCCGCTGCACGAGGTGCTCGCCGGCGCCCGCCGGGTCGCCGTGCTCGAGGACGTCGTCGACCACACCAACGTCGGCGCGGTCTTCCGGTCGGCCGCGGCGCTCGGCGTCGACGCCGTCCTCGTGACGCCGCGCTGCGCCGACCCGCTCTACCGGCGCAGCGTGCGGGTCTCGATGGGCACCGTCTTCCAGGTGCCCTGGACCCGCATCGACCCCTGGCCCGACGGCGTCGCCGCGCTCCGGGAGCTGGGCCTGACCGTGGCCGCCCTGGCGCTCTCGGACGACGCCGTGACCCTGGACGCGCTGGAGGCGGACCCGCCCGAGCGGCTCGCCCTCGTGCTCGGCACCGAGGGCGACGGCCTGGCGCGCCGCACGGTCGAGGCGGCCGACCTGGTGGTGCGGATCCCCATGGGCGGGCAGGTCGACTCGCTCAACGTGGCCGCGGCCGCGGCCGTGGCGTTCTGGGCCGTGCGGCCGCGCGAGGCCCGCGGCTGACGCGGACCCCCGACCGGCACGGCCCGGCCTGCGCGCCTACCCGC
>JASKZT010000129.1 GCA_030145965.1 Ornithinimicrobium sp. | reverse complement strand
TGGGGCTGGCGGGCGTCGGCGACCTCATCGCCACGTGCATGTCGCCCCTGTCGCGCAACCACCGGGTCGGGGTCGCCCTCGGGCAGGGCAGCACGATCCGCGAGCTGCTCGCCCTGCCGCACCAGACCGCCGAGGGCGTGAAGTCCTGCCGCTCGGTCGTCGAGCTCGCCGCGCGCAACGGGGTCGACATGCCCATCTGCCAGGGCGTGACCGCGGTGGTCGACGGCGCGCTCACGCCGGAGGACCTCACGATCGCCCTCATGACGCGGGCCCGCAAGCACGAGCTGGCCTGACCGCAGGCCCGCGCCGGGTCCGGGCCGGCGCGCGTCCTGCTGCAGGGAGCGCATCCGCGCCGGTTAGGCTCGGGCGCGATGGACACCCAGCCCGACCCCAGCCCAGCCGCCGACGCGGCGTCCCGCCGCACCCGTGTCGCGCTCGTCTTCGGCGGCCGCTCCGGCGAGCACGCGATCTCCTGCTCGACCGCGGCCAGCGTGCTGCGCGCGGTCGACCGCGACCGGTACGAGGTGCTGCCGGTCGGCATCACCCGCGAGGGCCACTGGGTGCTCGTCGAGGACGACCCGGACGCCCTGGAGATCCGCGACGGCCGGCTGCCGCACGTCCCCGACACGGGCCGGCAGGTCATCGTGCCCCTGGGCGGTGTCGACCACGTCCTTCGGGTCGTCGAGCGCGACGGCACCACGACTGAGCTCGGCGCCGTCGACGTCGTCTTCCCGCTGCTGCACGGCCCCTTCGGCGAGGACGGCACGATCCAGGGGCTGCTCGAGCTGGCCGACATCCGCTACGTCGGCTGCGGCGTGCTCGCCTCGGCGACCATGATGGACAAGCACGTCATGAAGGTCCTCTTCGCCTCCGCCGGGCTGCCCGTCGGCCCCTACACGGTCATCACCGACCTCGACTGGCGCCGCGACCGCGCGGCCTGCCTCGAGGCCGCGGGCGCCTTGCGCTTCCCCGTCTTCGTCAAGCCGGCCCGGGCCGGCTCGTCCGTGGGCGTCTACAAGGTCGACGCGCCCGAGGAGCTGGAGGCGGCCGTCGAGAAGGCGCGCGACCACGACCCCAAGGTCCTCGTCGAGCAGGGTCTGCCCGGCCGCGAGATCGAGTGCGGCGTCCTGCAGGGCCGTGGTGCCCGGGCTCCCCGCGTGAGCCTGCCCGGGGAGATCGAGGTCGTGGGGGGCGGTCACGACTTCTACGACTTCGAGGCGAAGTACCTCGACGAGGGCAACGTGCGCATCAGCGCGCCGGCGGACGTCGACGACGCGGTCCGGCAGCGGATGGCCGACATCGCCCGGACGGCCTTCGAGGTCGCGGGGTGCGAGGGGCTGGCGCGGGTCGACTGCTTCGTCGGCGACGACGGCGAGGTCGTCCTCAACGAGATCAACACGATGCCCGGCTTCACGCCCTACTCGATGTACCCGCAGGTGTGGGCCGCCTCCGGGGTCTCCTACCCCGAGCTCGTCGACGAGCTGATCCAGCTGGCGCTGGACCGCCCGCTCGGGCTGCGCTGACCCGCGCCCCGGCGCGACGGCCTACCGGAGGGAGGAGGAGCAGGCGCCCAGCGTCTGGTCCACCTGACGCACCGCGTCGCCGAAGGCCGGCAGCCACAGCGGGGCGGTCTCGTAACGGTCCGGGACGAGCACCTCGACGGCGGGGGAGCGGCCGTAGGTCGTGAACATCGTGCCGTCGTCGAGCTCGGTGGCCACCCAGTCGACCCCGTCGACGTCGATGCACGGGTCGGTCGTGGGCCGGGGCGGCTGCTTGCCGCAGCGCGCGACGATGGGCGGGTCGCCCCAGGCGGCGACGCCGACCGACTGCACGGCCGTCACCCGGGGCTCCAGGCCGCCGACCGAGCTGGGCCACCGCTGCGCGACCTCGAGGCAGGCCGGGGAGTCGGACTCCTCGAACGGCACCGCGCGCACGGCGCCGTCGGCGCAGCCGGCCACGAGGAGGACGGGCAGGAGCGCGAGGACGGCGCGGCGCGGGGTCAGAACTCGACGACGGTGCACGTGGTGGTGCGGGTGATGCGGGGGACCGCCTGCACGCGGGCGATGACCTCGCGGCCCAGGCCCTGCACGGTCGCGGACTCGACCAGCGCGATGACGTCGTAGGGACCGGCGACGTCCTCGGCGGAGATCACCCCGGGAAGGTCGCGGACGGCGCGGGTCACGTCCGCGGAGGCACCCACCTCCGTCTGGACGAGGATGTAGGCCCTGATCACGTCGCACCTCCTGGTCGCTGTGGGCAAGAGGCTACCGTGCTCGGGTGCACCGGCAGCAGGCGCGAGGAGGAGCAGTGACGGACGGCGACGGGGCGACGCTCGGCGGGCGGGGCGAGGAGGGCGTCCTGGCCGGCGTGCTGCCCGCCTACGCCGGGCTGACGACCGAGGGGCTGATCGTGGGGCCGGGGGACGACACGGCGCTGCTCGCGGTGGGCACGGGCGCGGTCCTGGCGACGACCGACTCCGTGGTCCGCGACCGGGACTGGCGTGACGACTGGTCCTCGCCGCAGGACGTGGGCGTCAAGGTCGTCACGCAGAACCTCGCCGACCTGGCGGCGATGGGCGGGCGCGGGACCGGCCTGCTCCTGGCGCTCGTGGCCCCGCCCAGCCTGCCGCTGGCCTGGGTGCGCGGCCTCGCCGACGGTGTCGCCGAGGCCGCCGGGCTGGCCGGCGTGCCGGTCGCGGGCGGTGACCTGTCCTCGACGGCCGCCGACACCGTCGTGGTGGCGGTGACCGCCCTGGGCGAGCTGGGCGAGGGCGTCGCCTCGCCCGTGCTGCGCTCCGGCGCGCGACCCGGCGACGTGCTCGCGGTCTCCGGTCCGCTCGGCCGCTCCGGCGCGGGCCTCGCGCTGCTGGGCGCCGGGCGGCTGCAGCCGGCCGACGAGCAGGAGAGGGCGCTCCTGGACCACCATCGCCGCCCGCTCACGGACCTCGCGCAGGGTCCGGCCGCGGCGCGCGCGGGCGCGACGTCGATGATCGACGTCTCCGACGGCCTCGTGCGCGACGGCGACCGTGTCGCCCGCGCGAGCGGGGTGATGCTCGAGCTGGACCAGGATGCCCTGGACCGCCTGGCCGCCGCGCTGCTGCCCGCCGTCCACCCGGCCGACGCGCTCCGCCACGTGCTCGCCGGCGGCGAGGAGCACGAGCTGCTCGCCACCTTCCCGGACGCGGCCGCGGTGCCGCCGGGCTGGAGGGTCGTCGGCTCGGTCCTGGCCCCCGACGAGGAGGGCCCGGGCGTCCGCCACGGCGGCCGCCGCCTCGACCCCGCCACCGGCGGCTGGGACCACTTCACCCCCTGACACCGAGCACGTGGGGTGGTGGGGCACCACCCCACGTGTCCGGTGGGACGCACAAGAGCCGGCTCGCACCAGGGGTGCGGCCGGCTCGCGTGCGGTCCGGGCCAGGGGCCCGGGCGTCAGGTCAGCGGGTGACCTTGCCTGCCTTGAGGCAGGAGGTGCAGACGTTGAGACGCTTCGGGGTCGCACCCACCATGGCGCGGACGCGCTGGATGTTCGGGTTCCAGCGGCGCTTCGTGCGGCGGTGGGAGTGCGAGATGCTGTGACCGAAGCTCGGTCCCTTGCCGCAGACGTCGCAAGTGGCAGCCACGGTGT
>JASKZT010000127.1 GCA_030145965.1 Ornithinimicrobium sp. | reverse complement strand
GAGGTGAACTTCGACGGCATCACCTACGCCAAGGGCGCCTCGGTGCTCAAGCAGCTCGTCGCCTACGTGGGTCGCGAGCCCTTCCGGGACGGCCTGCGCGCCTACTTCGCCAAGCACGCCTGGGGCAACACGACCCTGGCCGACCTGCTCGCCGAGCTGGAGACCACGAGCGGCCGCGACCTCAGCGCGTGGAGCCGGGTGTGGCTGGAGACGGCCGGCGTCAACACCCTCGCCCCGGAGGTCGAGGTGGGCGAGGACGGCACGATCACCGCCCTGGCGATCACCCAGACCACCCCGCAGGAGCACCCGACGCAGCGCCCCCACCGCCTCGCGGTCGGCCTCTACGACCTCGTGGGCGGCGACCTCGTCCGGACCCACCGCGAGGAGCTGGACGTGGACGGCGAGCGCACCGAGGTGCCCCAGCTCGTCGGCCGCCCGGTGCCCGACCTGCTGCTGGTCAACGACGACGACCTCGCCTACGCCAAGATCCGGCTGGACCGTCGCTCCCTGGCGACCGCGCTGCAGCACGTCCGCGCGTTCACCGACTCCCTCCCCCGCGCGCTCGTCCTCGGCGCCGCCTGGGACATGACGCGCGACGGCGAGATGGCCGCGACCGAGTACGTGCGGCTCGTGCTCACCGCGCTGCCGGGCGAGACCGACTCCACGCTCCTGCGGGTGCTCATCCAGCAGGTGACGACCGCAGCGCTCACCTACACCGCCCCCACGCACCGCGCCGCGGTCGTGGCCGAGCTGGCCGCGGGGCTGCGCTCCGTCGCCGAGTCCGCCGCGCCGGGCGGCGACGCCCAGCTGCAGCTGGTGACGGCGTGGGCCGCGCTGGCCCGCTCCGAGGACGACGTGGCGCGGGTGGGCGCCCTGCTCGCCGGCGAGCAGGAGCTGGCCGGGCTGCGGCTCGACCAGGACATGCGCTGGACGCTGCTGACCTCGCTGGCCGCCGCCGGTGCCGCCGACGAGGACGAGATCGCCGCCGAGCAGGAGCGCGACAACACCGCGACCGGCCGGGAGAAGGCGGCCAGGGCCCGCGCCGCACGGCCGACCCCGGAGGCCAAGGAGGCGGCGTGGGTGGCCGCCGTCGAGCAGGACGGCCTGTCCAACTCGGTCCTGGCCTCGATGGCGCTGGGCTTCGGCTGGGTGCACGACGCCGCCCTGCTCGAGCCGTACGTGGAGCGCTACCACGACGTGGTCGAGCGGGTGTGGACCGAGCGCACGCACCACATCGCCGAGTCGCTGGCCGTCGGGTTCTACCCGCTCGCCGTCGCCTCCCCGCAGCTGCGCGACGCCACCCAGACGTGGCTCGACACCCACCCGGACGTCTCCAACTCCCTGCGCCGCACGGTCTCGGAGAACCGCGACGCCGTCGCCCGGGCCCTGCGCGCCCAGGCGGCCGACGCCCGCGCCTGACCCACCGGCCACCCCTCCCCCACCGGAACCGCTCCGACGACTCGGTGTGGGCGGTGACCTGCCTCCTGGTGCGAGCCGGACGGCGCCGGCGGGGCATCAGCCGCGCCCTCGCCCGGCCCGCGGTCGAGCACGCTCGCCAGCGAGGAGCCCGCGCGCTCGAGGCCTACCCGACGGTGACCACCGCGGCCATCGCCGAGGAGCTGCACGTCGGGACCGTCGCGACGTTCGAGGCGGCGGGTATGCAGCTCGTCGCCACCCCGACCCCGCGCCGCGCCGTCATGCGCATCGACCTGCGCTGAACGGACCGCCCGCCGGGGTCCCACCGCCCGGCCAGGTGCAGGCCCCAGCGCCCCTGTGGCGCCGGGCTGGTCAGGAACCACGCCCCCACGTGTCCGGTGTCAGTCGCCCTGGCTGACCGTCCGCGCCAGCCGGCGCGCGGAGCGCCAGGTGAAGAGCTCCTCGAGCAGCACGCGGCTGCCGTCGGGACCGGCGAGCGGCACCCGCCAGTTGGGGTACTCCTCGTCGGTGCCGGGCTGGTTGATGACCCGGCGGTCACCGGCGAGGTCGCTGACGCTCACGCCCAGGAGCTTGGCCGGGGTGCGGGTGAGGAAGGCGTGGAGCGCCTCGACCTGCTGGGGCACGTTGGCGCCCTCGCGCACCAGCCCTCGGCGGCGCAGGTCGGCGAGGACCTCCTCGCGGGAGCGGTCGTCCTCCGCCAGCTCCTCCTCCAGCGGCCGGTCGAGCAGGCCGAGCCGGTGCCGCAGCTCGACGTGCACGCCGTTCAGGTAGCCGGCCGTGGGCGGCAGGTCGTGCGTGGTCACGGTCGCCAGGCAGAGCTCGCGCCACTCCTCGGGGTCGAGCAGCCGCCCGTCGCCCTCCCAGTCGCGCTCGAACCACAGGATCGAGGTGCCCATGACGCCGCGCGCGCGCAGGTAGTCGCGCACCCACGGCTCGACGGTGCCGAGGTCCTCGCCGATGACGACCGCGCCGGCGCGGTGCGCCTCGAGCAGCAGGATGCCGATCATCGCGTCGTGGTCGTAGCGCACGTAGGTGCCCTGCACCGGCTTGGTCCCCTGCGGGATCCACCACAGCCGGAAGAGCCCGATGACGTGGTCGACGCGCAGCCCGCCGCTGTCGCGCAGCGCGGCGCGCACCATGTCCCGGTAGGGGGTGTAGCCGAGCTCGGCGAGCCGGTCCGGCCGCCACGGCGGCTGGCTCCAGTCCTGGCCGAGCTGGTTGAACTGGTCGGCCGGCGCACCGACGGTCACCCCACGGGCCAGCGCGTCGCCGAGCGACCAGGCGTCGGCGCCGTCGGGGTGCACGCCGACGGCCAGGTCGGAGATCACGCCGACCGACATCCCGGTGTCGAGGAGGTCGCGCTGCACGCGCGCCAGCTGGTCGTCGAGGATCCACTGCAGCCACAGGTGGAACTCGACCTCCTCCGCGTGCTTCTCCCGGAAGCTCTCGACGGCCGCCGAGCGGGCGTCCTGCAGCTCCGCGGGCCAGCGCCGCCACCAGGTCCCGTGCACCTGGCTCAGGGCGCACCACGTGGCGAAGTCGACCAGCCCCTGGCCCTCGCGCTCGACGAAGGCGTTGAAGGCGCGGGCGCGGCGCAGCGAGCGGCGCTGGCGAAAGATCATCCGCAGGGCGGCCTCCTTGGCCATCCACACGGCGTCCCGCTCGATGAAGTCCAGGTCGAGGTAGCGGCGGGCGTCGTCGGCGTGCCACTCGACGAGCTGTCGCTCGGCCGCCGACAGGTAGCCGACCTCCGGCACGTCCTCGACCCGGATGTAGAGCGGGCTGACGAAGCGCCGGCTCGTGGGCAGGTAGGGCGAGGGCTCGACCGGCGGCACCGGCTCGGCGGCGTGCAGCGGGTTGACGAGGACGAAGTCGGCACCCATGCCGGCGGCCCACGCGCCCGCGTCCCCGAGGTCGGCCAGGTCGCCGATGCCCCACGAGTCGGCCGAGCGCATCGCGTAGAGCTGGGTCATCAGGCCCCAGCTCTGGGAGCCGGGGGCGGCCAGCGCCTCGGGCAGCGCGACGGCGGAGGGGGTGACGACCAGCGGCATCCTGGCGACGTCGTCGCCGGCGCGCACCTCGACGGTGTGCCAGCCCAGCGGCAGGTCGTCGGCGACCTCGAGCGGCACCCGCAGCACGTCGGCCCCGTCGACCACCCGCGCCTGCGGCTCGGCGTCGTCGGCTCCCACCTCGAGCGGACGGGTCGAGCCGTCCTCGAGGACGAGGCGGGCGGTGAAGCTTCCCCCGCGCACGACGTGGACGGGGATCTCGGGCGCGGTGCCCTCGACGGAGACGACGACCGGGGGCAGCAGCCGGCGCCAGGGCGCCAGCTCGACCTCGGCCAGCGCGGCCTGCGCCGCCTCCTCCGTGGTGGCGTCGACGCCCAGGGCGTCCAGCACGGCCAGCACCGTCTCCCGCGACACCTGCGTGCGCCGGCCCTGCCAGTCCCAGAACTCGGTGGCCACGCCGTAGGCGTGGGCCAGCTCGGTCAGGCGGGGGGTCAGCTCGGTCACGGGACGACCTTTCGGGGGTGGAGCGGGCGCGGTGCAGCCCCTAGTGTCGCAGGCGCGCGGGCCCGCCCGCCCACCCACGCGCGGCCGGTCGCGCCACCCCGCCCGAGCCGCCGGGCCGCGGCCGTCACCGCCCCTGTTCAATGGAGGCATGCAGACGCTGCCCCCGCCCTTCGACAGCTGGGACCACACCCTGGCCTGGCTGGCCGGCGCACCCCTGCGCATCGTCCTCATCCTGCTGGGGGCCATGGTCCTGCGCTGGGTGGTCCACCGCTCCATCCGCACCCTCACCGAGCGTGCGGTGGTCAAGGCCGACGAGCACGAGCGCAGCAGCATCGAGCGGGTCCTCGAGCGGGCCACGGGCGCCAGCCGCGAGCGCCGCCGCCAGCGGGCCCTGACGATGGGGTCGCTCCTGCGCAGCATCGCCACCTTCGTCATCGGCACGGTCGCCCTGCTGACGGTCATGGCCGAGCTGGGGCTGCCGCTCGCGCCGCTGCTCACCTCGGCCGGCATCGGCGGCATCGCCCTGGGCTTCGGCGCCCAGTCCCTGGTCAAGGACTTCCTCTCCGGGATCATGATGATCATCGAGGACCAGTACGGCGTCGGCGACGTCATCGACACCGGCGAGGCGACCGGCACGGTCGAGGAGGTCACGCTGCGGGTGACCCGGCTGCGCGACGCCAGCGGGGTCGTGTGGTTCATCCGCAACGGCGAGATCATCCGCATCGGCAACAAGAGCCAGGGCTGGGCCGTCGCCACGGTCGACCTGCAGGTCTCCTACGCCGAGGACCCGCGCCGGGTCCTGCCCGTCCTCCAGCGCGTCGTCGAGGAGATCGCCGCGGAGCCGGCGTGGGCCGACAAGCTCATCGAGACTCCGACCGTGGCCGGCGTGGAGTCGGTGAGCGCCGGGGCCATGACCCTGCGCGTCTTCGTCAAGACCCGCCCCGGTGAGCAGTACGCCATCCCCCGCGAGATCCGCGAGCGCGCCAAGCAGGCCTTCGACCTCGAGGGGGTCAAGGGCCCGGACGTCGTGCCCTTCGGCGGCGGTGCCACCCAGGCCTGAGCCGGGCGACCGGGGCAGTGACGCATCCCCCTGCCCCCGCACCCCGCGCGGTGGCACGATGACCTCATGACGAGGACGTCGTGGGCGGGGCCGGGGGGCGCCGGGCAGCACGCCGCGCACGCGGAGCACCTGCACCGGCTCGCCGTCATGCTCACCGCCGACGGGGTCGCCGCGACCCGCCTCACCGCGCAGACGCTGGCCACGGTGGCGAGGACGGGCGGCACCGACCCGGCCGGCCTGACGCACGAGCTCGTGCGCTCCTACCTGCGGTCGGCACCGCGACGTCCCGAGGGTGTGCGGGTCGGCGGCGGGGACGCCGCCGACGTGCTGCGCGGTCTTCACCCCCGCGCCCGCGCCGCCACCGTGCTCGTCCGCGTCGAGGGGTGGGGCCCCGCCCAGGTCGGCCGGGCCGTCGGCATACCGCCGCGCCGGGCGCCGGGCCTCGTCCCGGACGTCCCCGGCCTCGACCTGGCCCTGGCCGGCCTGGCGGACCAGCACGCGCTCACCGGTGCGCCCCTGGAGGCCGCCCTCGCCGACGCCGACGTGCGGATCCCTCCCGCCCGCTCCCCCCGCGGACGCCGCCTCCTCACGACGACTGCCGCCGCGGCCGCGGTCGCGCTCGTCGTGGGGTATGCCGTGCACGACCGCGGCGACGCCGCCGCCGAGGACGCCACGGGCCCGCCTCCCGACGGGATGGGCACCGCAGCCGCCGACCTGACGGCCGCCGGCTGGCGGCTGGACGCCGAGGGCGCACCGCCGGCCCGCGTCATGGGGCTCGAGCTGCGCGAGACGGTCCGCCTCGGGCCCGGCCGTCGCAGCGCGGCCGTCCAGCTGCCCGACCCGGGCTGGGCGGGGTACGCGGCCTTCGGCGTGCTCTGGTGCGACATGCCGCCGGCCCAGGACCGGCACCTCGAGGTGCCGTCCGGTGCTCTGACCCTGGCGGAGGGCAGGGTCGAGCTGCCGTGCGCGGGCACCGGCGGCTCCCCTGCCGTCTCCCGCGTCGTCCCCCTGCCACCGGGTGGCGCGGGTGAGCTGAAGGTCACCGGTGACGTCCCGCCCGACGGCACCGCGACCCTGGCGCTCTACGTCGAGTCCGAGGCACCGTCCGCCCCCTTCGCGCGGCGCGGTGAAGGGGCCTCCCCTCCGCCCCTGCCGCCGGACGCCGTGGCCATCGACGCACCACCCGTGCAGAGCTCGGTCGGTGGCCTCGCGGGGCGAAGGGTCCAGCCCGTCGAGGTGGGCCCGGACAGCGTGCTCGAGGTCTGGGCCGGGATGACCGGGCCGGTGTCCGTGCGGGTGGACGGGCTGGCGGCGACCGACGACGGCGAGGTGGCCGGCTTCGTGGAGCTCTTCTCGCGCTACTCCGTCGAGGAGCTGTCCGCAGGACCCGCCGACATCGGCGACCCCCACGACCACATCTCCTGGCGCGGGCAGCAGGCGGACGTGCGCGACGGCACCTGGGTCGTCCCTGCGCCCCGGCAGGCCCGGACCTTCGCGCTGCCGGAGGCCTCCCGGCCGGGACCCGGGGAGCGGCGCACGGTCGTCGTCGAGGTCATCGCCGACCATCCCGAGGACGACCTCCGGGTCGCCGTGACGCACGCGAGCCGGGTCGCGGTCGACCTGGCCCCGGTCGAGCCGCGGCCCCCGGGGGCCGCCCCCGCCCACGTCCTGGGGCACCGCCTCCTCGGCCGCTGGGACCTGCCCGCCGACGGTCAGCTCCGTGAGCTCGTGCTGCCGGGTGCTTCGCCGG
>JASKZT010000085.1 GCA_030145965.1 Ornithinimicrobium sp. | reverse complement strand
CGCCGAGGCCCTCCACGCGATCTGCCGCGCGCTCCCCGCGACCGAGCTGGGGACGACGTGGGGCGACGTGCCGACCTACGTCGTGCCGCCGGGGCCGAAGGGTCGCGGCTTCTGCCTCTTCCGCCCGGCCGGCAAGGACGCGCTCGACCCCGGGACCGGTGAGCCCTACGACGACGTCGTCGTGCTGCGCTGCGGCAGCCGCGAGGCTCGCGACGCCCTCCTCGAGGACGAGACGCTGCCGTTCTTCACGATCGAGCACTTCAGCAAGCACGACACCGTCGCGGTCCTCGTGCGGCAGTCGCGCCTGCCGGAGATCGACGTCGAGGAGCTGCGCGAGATCGTGACCGAGGCCTGGCTGGCGGTCGCGCCCCGGCGGCTCGCGCGCCAGCACTTCCCCGACCTGTGAGGACGCCGAGGTGTGCGGCATACTCCGCGCATGCACCCCCGCAACGTCGAGGTCCAGGACGCCCTCCGCCGCGCCGGGGTGGACTCCCCGATCGTCGTGCTCGACGAGCACGCCCGCACCGCGGCGCTGGCGGCCGCGCAGCTGGGCTGCCCCGTCGCCGCCATCGCCAACAGCCTCGTCTTCCTCGCCGACGGCGAGCCGCTGCTGGTCATGGCCAGCGGTGCCGCACGCGTCGACACCGACGTCATCGCCCGCGCCGTGGGCGCCGGCACGGTGGCCAAGGCCGACGCCGGACAGGTCCGCGCCGCGACCGGCCAGGCCATCGGCGGCGTCGCCCCCACCGGTCACCCTTCGCCGCTGCGCACGCTCGTCGACGAGGACCTGCGCGCCCACGAACAGGTCTGGGCCGCCGGCGGGACGCCGGACACCATCCTCGCGCTGACCTTCGACGAGCTGGTCTCGCTGACCGGAGGGACGGTCACGACCGTCCGGTGAGGACGGTGCCCGGGCGCTGAGGCTCCTCGAGCGGGGGCCGGCCGGAGGGGCCAGGGGTGGACTCGACGATGCTGCCCCGGTGCAGGCGCGCGACGCGGCGGGTCTCGAGGAACCAGAAGAGCGCGAAGAGCCCGATCTCCCACCACTCCAGCAGGATCACCCAGTGCCCCGGCGCGACGAGCCGGGCGACGACCCACGCCACGAGCGGCCCGAGCGCCATGAGGACGACGATGAGGAGGTAGGCGGAGCGCCCGGAGGACCGCAGGTCCGCAAGACGGTAGAACGGCCAGGTGTTGGTCAGCACCGCCACCGCCAGGGAGGCGATGAGGAAGATCGCGGCCAGGTCGTGGATGCGCAGCTGGACCGGCCCGAGGCTCAGCCCCGCCATCGTCACCTCGTCGGCCGGCACCAGCCACAGCTGCCGCATGGCGAGGACGAGGAAGCCCAGCAGCGTGAGCATCGTGACGGCGACGAACGCGCGGTTGACCGCGTCCACCCGCGGCCGGCCCGTGGTCGCGGAGAGGAGCCGCCCCAGGTTGCCGGTGCTGATCTCCCGGGCGAAGAGGACGACGCACAGCACCAGGACGGAGGTCAGCGCGATCCGCAGGAACCAGACGTGGTCGGCGACCGTCAGCCCGTCGGGCGAGGGGTTGGCACGCAGGTCGTCCACGAGGTCGGCGAAACCGGTCGGCACGAGCGCGACGAAGATGGCGTAGAAGCCGGCCCCGTTCAGCGCGTAGTCCTCGAGCAGCCCCACGCCCTGGTAGGCGACCAGGCAGGCGGCGACCGCCACGAGGCAGCCGACGAAGACGTCCCGCACCGGCCCGCCGTAGTAGGCGCTGATCGAGGTCTCGAGCTCGCCCTGCTGGATCGCGGTCGCCACCGTGACGACGAGGAGCAGCGCCGGCAGGCAGATCATGAGCCAGCGCAGGTAGCCGTAGGTGAGGCGCCAGATCTCGGCGCGGTCGTGGACCTCCGGGCCCTGGTCGGTCACGGTCACGGGATCCCCCTCCTGAGCGGGCGACGCCCCCTGCCGGGCGTCCTGCGACCAGGGTGCCGCCCGGACGGCGCACGGGGAAGGGGGCGGACGCGTGGCGGGCATCGGCATCGGTTCTTCTACCCGTTGCCCGCCGTGCGCGCGCTCTGGTACAAGGTCTGTCCCCCGTCGCCGATAGGGTCGCCGCGTGACCTTGTTCGTGCACCGCGCGGCGAGCACCGACCTGCTCGCCGACGGCCTCGCCGAGCTCCTCGCGACACCCCTGGAGGACCCCTTCGCCGAGGAGGTCGTCGCCGTGCCCGCCAAGGGCGTCGAGCGCTGGCTCGCCCAGCGGCTCTCCCACCGGCTGGGTGCCGCGACGGGCGGCGACGACGGGGTGTGCGCGGGGGTCCGCTTCCTGCGGCCCCACTCCCTCGTGGCGCTGGTCCTCGGCGTCGAGCGCGACGACCCCTGGCACCCCGACCACCTCGCCTGGCCCGTCCTGCGCGCCGTCGACGCGAGCCTCGGCGAGCCCTGGGCCGCGACGCTGGCCACCCACCTCGGGTACGGCGTGCCGGGCACCGAGGGCGAGCTGCGGCGCGGTCGCCGGTACGCCGTCGCACGTCGCCTCGCGGGGCTCTTCGCCGACTACGCCGCGCAGCGACCGGCCATGCTCGCCGACTGGAGACGGGGCGGCTCCGGCGACGGCCTCGGCGGCGAGGGGCAGGTGGCCGACGACCTCGCCTGGCAGCCAGAGCTGTGGCGGCGCGTCCTGGACGACGTCGACGGCGAGCCGCCGGACGTGCGGCAGCAGCGGGTCGTGGAGGCCCTGCGCGCGGACGGCGCGGAGGGTCTGCGGCTCGGTCGCGACCTCGTGCTGCCCGGCCGCCTCAGCCTCGTCGGGCACACCCGGGTCGCCCGCAGCGAGGTCGAGGTCCTCTCCGCGCTGGCCGAGCACCTGGACGTGCACCTGTGGCTGCCCCAGGCCTCCCCCGCGGCCTGGGTCGCCCTGGCCGGGGTGGCCTCCGCCGGGCCGGTCCCTCGCGCGGAGGACTCCTCGGCCGGGCTCGTGCGGCACCCGCTGCTGGCCAGCCTGGGCCGGGACGCGCGCGAGCTGCAGCGCACGCTGGCCCCCGCCGGCGGCCTCGACCGACCGGTCGGCGCCCGGACGGACGCCCCGGTGCCCGAGGCCCCCAGCACCCTGCTCGGGCACCTCCGTCGGGACCTGGCACGCGACCACGTCCCGGACGCGGCCGAGCGGGCCGGCCGGCAGCTGGCGCACGACGACCGCAGCGTGCAGGTCCACGCCTGCCACGGGCGGACGCGCCAGGTCGAGGTGCTGCGCGACGTGCTCGTCGGCCTCCTCGAGCGCGACCCGACGCTGGAGCCGCGCGACATCCTCGTCATGTGCCCGGACATCGACGCCTACGCCCCGCTGGTCCACGCGGGCTTCGGCCTCGGCGAGGTCGTCCGCGACGACGGCGCGAGCCGCACCCACCCGGCGCACGGCCTGCGGGTGCGGCTGGCCGACCGCGCGCCGCTGCACACCAACCCCCTGCTGGCCCTCGCCGACCGGCTCGTGGAGCTGGCGGGCGGCCGGCTGACCGCGAGCGAGGTGCTCGACCTGGCCCGGACCGCGCCGGTGCGCCGGCGCTTCGGCCTCGACGACGACGCGCTGGAGCGGGTCGCCGACTGGGTCGAGGGGGTCGTCGTGCGGTGGGGCCTGGACGCCGAGCACCGCGCCGACTACCAGCTCAGCAGCCTGGCGCAGAACACCTGGCGCGCCGGCCTGGACCGCGTGCTCGTCGGCGCCGCGGTCGACGGCCGGCGGACCGACCACCTCGGCGAGGTGCTCGCGCTCGACGACCTCGACAGCGGAGACCTCGACCTCGCCGGACGGCTGGCCGAGCTGGTCGAGCGGCTGGGCGGCACGCTGCGGGCCCTGCGCGCGGCGGACACCGTCGAGCAGTGGCTCGCCGTGGTCGGCGACGGCGTGCTCTCCCTCGCCGACGTGGCGCACCGCGACGCCTGGCAGGTGACCCAGCTGGAGCGCGAGCTGGCCCGGGTCGGCGCCGCGGCGCGCACGGCCGCCGGGCGCTCCCCGTCCCTGTCGCTGTCCGACGTCCACGCGCTCCTGCGCGAGCAGTCGGCCGGCCGGGCCACCCGCTCCAACTTCCGCACCGGCACCCTCACGGTCTGCACGATGGTGCCGATGCGCTCGGTGCCGCACCGGGTCGTGTGCCTCGTCGGCATGGACGACGGCGTCTTCCCCCGCTCCAGCACCCCCGACGGTGACGACGCCCTGGCCCGCCGTCCGGTCACCGGTGAGCGTGACCTGCGCAGCGAGGACCGCCAGCTCCTCCTCGACGCCGTGATGTCGGCCGGCGACACGCTCGTCGTCACCTACAGCGGGGCCGACGAGCACTCCGGCCACGAGCGCCCGCCGGCGGTGCCGCTCGGCGAGCTGCTGGACGCCGTCCGCACCACGGCGCAGGGGCCGGTCGTCGACCGCGTGGTCACCCGCCACCCCCTCCAGCCCTACGACCGGCGCAACCTCGGCGCACCCCTCACGGCCGGGGACGCCCTGCTGCCGGCGGGGGAGCCGTTCAGCTACGACCCCTCGGCCCTCGCCGGGGCGCTGGCCCAGGCGCGCGAGCGGACCGAGCCCGTGCCCGTCGCCGCGCACCGGCTGCCGCCGCTGCCGACGCAGGAGGTGGCGCTCGAGGACCTCCTGCGCTTCCTCGACAACCCCGCCCGCGCCTTCCTGCGCTCGCGGCTGGGGATGGTCCTGCCCGAGGTGCCCGAGCCGCGCGGCGAGGGCATCCCGATCGAGCTCGACGGCCTGCAGCGGTGGGACATCGGCGAGCGCATGCTGCAGGCGGTCCTCGCCGGCCAGGACCCGGGCCAGACGGTCGACGCCGAGCGCTGGCGCGGCGCGCTGCCGCCCGACGAGCTGGGCCGGGCGACCATGGAGCGGGTCACCCAGGACGTCCAGGGTCTGTGCGAGGCCGTCTGGCGCGCCGTCGGCACCGGCGGGTGGGGCTCGGCCCTGCCCCGCGACAGCGTCGACGTCGACGTCGCCCTCCCCGGGGGCCGGCAGCTCGTCGGCACCGTGGCGGGGCTCGTCGACGGGCACGCGCTCACCGCCACCTTCTCCTCGGTCCGGGCGAGGCAGCGCCTGCGCTCGTGGGTCGTCTCGCTCGCGCTGGCCGCCTCCGGTCACGGCGGGAGCGCCCGGCTGGTGGGCCGGTACAGCTGGGGGCGCGGCGACAGGAGCCCGGTCCTGGTCACCTCCGGGCCGCACGACCGGCAGCGCGCCGTCGAGCTGCTCGACCAGCTGGTGGCGCTGCGCGAGCGCGGGCTGTGCGAGGTGCTGCCGCTGCCGGTCGGCACCGCGCAGCGGTGGGCCGAGACCTTCGGGCGCACGGGCAAGGAGACGCTGGCGGACAACCTGGCGGTCCGGGAGTGGACGACCTCCGACGCCGGCTTCGTGGCCGGCGAGCAGGACGACCCCTCGTGGCGCCGGGTCCTCGGCGGCAGCGCGCCCTACGCGGCGCTGCGCTCGGTCCCCCCGCACCCCGACGAGACCTGGCAGCCCGGCGTGACCTCCCGCCTGGGGCAGCTGGCGCTGCGGGTCTGGGGACCGGTCCTGCAGGACGGCGCGCAGACGGCCAGGAAGGCGTGAGGACCGTGACGAGCACGACCACCGGCGCGGCGCACTTCACCATCCACGACCCGCTGCCCACCGGCACGATGCTCCTCGAGGCGAGCGCGGGGACGGGCAAGACGTGGACGATCGCGGCCCTCGTCACCCGCTACGTCGCCGAGGGCGTGGTGCCCCTGGAGCAGATGCTGGTCGTCACCTTCAGCCGGGCGGCCAGCCAGGAGCTGCGGGCTCGGGTGCGTGAGCAGCTCGCGGAGGCGGAGGCCGTGCTGGCCGGCCGCGCCGACCCCGACCCCGCGAACGAGCTGCTCACCCTCCTGCTCGACGTGGACGACGAGGAGCGCCGCCGCCGGCACGCCCGGGTGCGCACCGCGCTGACCAGCTTCGACGCCGCGACCATCGCCACGGTGCACCAGTTCTGCCACGAGGTGCTGCGCAGCCTCGGCGTCGCGGGCACCTCCGACGCCTCCGCCCAGCTGATCGAGGACCTCGACGACCTGCTCGTCGAGGTCGTGGACGACATCTACCTGCGCGGCTTCCGCTCCGA
>JASKZT010000080.1 GCA_030145965.1 Ornithinimicrobium sp. | reverse complement strand
CGCCGTCGGTGCCGTCGGCACGGCCGGCACGCTGCAGGTGTCCGGGCGTCTCGCCGACCGGGTCGGGAGGCGGCCGCTGGTGCTCGTCGGGATGACCGTCATGGGTCTGTCGATGGCGCTGCTCGGGCTGGCGACGCACCCGGCCCTACCCACCGAGGCGGCGCTGACCGTCCTCCTCGTGCTCTCGGTCGTGTCCGGCATCGGCGCCGGCCTGGTCAACCCGGCCCAGCAGGCGTCGGTCGCCGACGTCGTCGGGGCCGGGCGCAACGGAGGGCCGGTGCTCTCGACCTTCCAGATGGCCCAGGACGGCGGCGCGATCCTCGGGCCGGTCCTCGTGGGTGTGGTCGCCGACACCGCCGGCTTCTCGTGGGCCTTCCTCGTGACCGGCCTGGTCTGCCTCCTCGGCGTGCTGCCCTGGCTGCGCGCCCCCGAGCCCCTGTCGCTCCAGGACGACACCGTGCCCTCCCCCGCCTGATCCCCCTGTGCCGGAACCGCGGTGCGCTGCGCGCCGGACGTGTGCCGTGCGTCAGGGGGGCGGGACTTCGGCGGCGCGCCAGTCCTGCTCGAGGAGGCCCATGACGTGGGCGTCGACCCACTCCCCGTCGAACAGGAGCGCCTCGCGCTGGGTGCCCTCGAGGACGAAGCCGACCTTCTCGTAGACCCGCCGTGCGCGGGGGTTGAAGGCGTAGACCTCCAGCTGCACCCGGTGCAGGTGCAGACCGTCGAAGGCGTGACCGACGGCGAGGCGGGTCGCCTCGGTGCCCAGCCCGCGGTCACGGGCGCCGGACAGCCAGATGCGGAAGCCGCAGGAGCGGTTGCCCGGGTCGTGGTCCAGGAGCAGCGCCTCGCCGACGACCTGGCCGCTCGACCGCTCGACGACCGCCCACACCAGGCGGTCGTCCGCCTCGGCCCAACGGTCGTAGACCTCGACCAGCCGCTCGACCGGCAGGCGCGCCTCCCCGACGTCGGCGCTCCGGTGCGCCGACCCGGTCAGACGGGTCACCTCCGGGTCGGCCATGAGCTCGTGCAGGCGCGGCGCGTCACGCCCGTCGGCCGGTCGCAGGACGACGAGCTCACCGGTCAGGGTCGGGGTGGAGGACAGGTCGGTCACGGGCCAAGCCTGCCCGACACCCGGGCGTACCGCCTACCGTTTCCGGGTCGGCCCCAAGCCGCCGCGCCTGGCCTCCGCGGGACGGCGCGCCGCCTACCCTGGACCGGTGAGCACCGAACCCCTCCACCAAGGCAGCGAGCACCTCATCATCGTCCCGGACCGCGAGGTGGCGGAGGAGATCGCCGAGGAGCTGCGCGCGGAAGGCTTCCTCTCGGTGCGGGTCCTGCGCGAGGTCGCGCGCACCGAGGAGGACGACGAGGACCACGAGTGGGCGGTCCACATCGTCGACACCCGGCTCCCCGACACCGCCGGCGGGGGCGCCTACGAGGGTCTGCGTGAGCGCTTCACCGAGCTGGCCCGGCGCCACGAGGGCTGGTACGACGAGCCCGGTGACGAGCGGCCGCCGAGCGACGGCTCCACGCCGGAGGAGCGGGCGCAGCCGCGCTAGGGCGCCGCGGGCGGCGACCTGCCCGGCGCGGGCCTAGGCTCGGCACGAGGGGGCATGCCCCGAGGTGCAGGTCGAAGGTCAGGTGGTGCGCGGATGAGGCAGGTCGAGACGGAGCGCAAGCTCACCGTGGGCGAGGGGCAGCCGCTGCCGACGCCCGGGGAGCGGGTGGTCCCCGGGCCGTCGCGGGAGCACCGGATGCGAGCGGTCTACGTCGACACGCAGGACCTGGTGCTGGCCCGTCACCGGATGACGCTGCGCCGCCGCGAGGGTGGGTCCGACGCCGGGTGGCACCTCAAGCTGCCGCGGGCGGACGGCTCGCGGCTCGAGGTGCACGCCCCGCTGGGGGCGGGCCCGGGTCGGCTGCGGGTGCCCGAGGAGCTGCGGGCCGAGCTGCGCACGACCTTCGGGACGGCGTGGCCGAAGGGCGCCGACGGGGTGCTGCTGCCCGCGGCGGTGCTCACCACGCGGCGCCTCGAGGTCGACCTGCTCGACCCCGACGGCTCCGGCACCGTGCTGGCGCAGCTCTGCGACGACAGCGTCAGCGCCCTGCCGGCCGGTCTGGCCTGGCGCGAGCTGGAGGTCGAGCTGGTCGACGGCGACGACGAGCTGCTCGACGCGGTCGTCTCGGCGCTGGTGGACCAGGGTGCCGAGCCGGCGGCGCACGCCTCCAAGGTCGGTCTGGCCCTCGGCGACCGCCCCGCGATGGCCGCCCGGGGTGAGGCGCCGGCCGCCGACGGGCCGGCCGCGGACGTCGTGCTCGCCTACCTGGCGGCGCAGGTGGCGGTCGTCCTCGGCCGCGAGGACGACCTGCGCGCCGACGCCCCCGACGCCGTCCACAAGGTGCGCGTCGCGACGCGCCGGCTGCGCAGCGCGCTGCGCACCTTCCGCAGGCTGCTCGACCGCGACGTCACCGACCCCCTGCGCGAGGAGGTGCGCTGGTATGCCGGCGTGCTGGGGGCCCCGCGCGACGCGGAGGTGATGCGTGCGCGCATGGTCAGCGCCCTCGACGGGCTGTCGCCCGAGGAGGTCGTCGGCCCGGTGCGCGAGCGGGTGGTCGCCGAGCTGGAGGACCGGCACGCCACGGCGCACGGGACGCTCGTCGAGGTGCTGGGCTCCGAGCGCTACCTGGCCCTGACCGACCGGCTCCTCGAGCTGCTGGCCGAGCCGCCGTGGCGCGGGCGCGCGCGCCGGGAGGCCGCGACGGTCCTGCCACGGCTGGTCGCCGGAGCGGTCGAGCGCGCCCGGGACGAGGCGACGGCCGCGGCGGCCACCACGGGCGAGGACCGCCTGCACCGGCTGCACGAGGCGCGCAAGCGGGCCAAGGCCGTCCGCTACGCCTGCGAGGCGCTGGCCCCCAGCCTCGGCGACGACGCGGCCGCGGCGGCCGCGAGGTGGGAGCGGGTCACCGAGGCGCTCGGCGAGGTGCAGGACTCCGTGGTCGCCACCGGCTGGCACCGCGAGCTGGCCACGGCGGCCGAGGAGGCGGGGGAGCCGACGTGGACCTACGGGCTGCTCGCCGGGCTGGAGTCGGCCACCCACGACGAGGACGACCTCACCAAGGGCCTGCGGGTGCTCGACGCGGCGCTCGACCACGGCTGGCCGCCCGGGTAGG
>JASKZT010000047.1 GCA_030145965.1 Ornithinimicrobium sp. | reverse complement strand
CCACCGCCCGCGCGCTCTCCCACGCCGCGGGGGAGCAGCTGCAGCGTGCCCGCGACACGCGTCGCGCCGCGCTCACCGCCCAGCGGGAGGCGCAGCAGGCCGCCGCCCGGCTGCGCGCGGGGCTCGACCGCGCCGACGGCCGGCTGGAGTCGCTGCGCCGGCAGGTGGAGCACGTCACCGCCGAGCTGGCCCGGGCACGGGAGGTCATGACCGACGAGGCGCTGGAGGAGGAGCTGCGGCGGCGCTCGACCGTGCTCGCCCAGGCCGAGCTCGAGGAGGCCCAGGCACGACGCGCGGTCGCGGAGGCCGACCTCCAGGGTGTCTCCGCGCGGCTCGCCGCCGCCGGCCGCCTCCTCGAGGAGGCCGAGGCGGCCCACGCGACGGCCGCGGCCAGCTCGCACGCCCTCACCGGGCAGGTCGAGATGGCCCAGAGCGAGGGGCGCCGCGAGGTGCACGACCACGCCCTCGCCGCGCTGGACGACGCCGAGCGCCACCTGGCCTCCCTCGACCGCCGGGCCAGGGCCGCCCGCCACCTCTGGCGCACCCTCACCGAGCACCGCGACCGGGCGCACGCCGCCTACGCGCGGCCCTACACCCAGGCGCTGGAGGAGCTGGGCCGGCGGGTCTACGGTCCTGGCTTCGGCGTCACCGTCGACGACCAGCTCGTCCTGCGCGCCCGCACGCTGGACGGCTCGACCGTGCCCTTCGAGCAGCTCTCCGGCGGCGCGAAGGAGCAGCTGGGCATCCTCGCCCGGCTGGCCGTCGCCCGGCTCGTCGACCCGACGCAGGGCGTCCCGGTCGTCATCGACGACGCGCTCGGCTACAGCGACCCCGAGCGGCTCCGTCAGATGGGGGAGGTGCTCGGTGCGAGCGCCGCGGGCTCCGAGGTCCAGGTCATCCTGCTCACCTGCACCCCCGACCGGTATGCCTCCGTCCCGGACGCACGGACGGTGCGCCTCACCGCCTGACCGCCCGGGGGCGACGCCCCAGGACCCGGGAGACGCTGCTCGCGGGTCGCAGGTCCAGCCGGCGCAGCAGCTGGGCGTTGAGGGCGACGACCACGGTCGAGGCCGACATGAGCAGCGCGCCCGCGCTCATGGGGAGGGCCAGGCCGACCGGGGCCAGCACGCCCGCCGCGAGAGGGACGGCCGCGAGGTTGTAGCCGGCGGCCCACCACAGGTTCTGGGTCATCCTGCGGTAGCTCGCGCGGGAGAGCTCGAGGACGGAGACGACCGAGCGTGGGTCGGAGCCGGCCAGCACCACCCCCGCCGACGCGACGGCGACGTCGGTGCCGGCGCCGATCGCGAGGCCGACGTCCGCCCGGGCGAGGGCCGGCGCGTCGTTGACGCCGTCCCCGACGAAGGCCACCCGTCGGCCCTCGGTCTGCAGGGCCGCGACCGTGGCGGCCTTGTCCTCCGGTCGCACCCCGGCGAGCACCCGGTCGATGCCGATCTCGCGTGCCACCACACCGGCGACGGCGGGGGCGTCGCCGGTCACCATGACGACCTCGATGCCGAGCGCACGCAGGGCGGCCACCGCGTCGCGCGACTCCGGTCGCACCTCGTCGCTGACACGGAGGAGGCCGACCAGCACGCCGTCGCGCACGACGTGCAGCACGGTCGCGCCGTCCCGGTGCCACCGCTCGGCCACCTCCGGGCCCGGCAGGCCCAGCTCGGTCATCATCCGCGGCCCGCCGACGCGGACCGTGGCGCCCTCGACCGTCGCGGTGACGCCGACGGCGGGCGAGGAGGCGAAGCCGGTGGCGGCGGGGACGTCGAGACCGCGACGCCCCGCCGCGGTGAGGACGGCACGCGCCAGCGGGTGCTCGCTGTCCGACTCGGCCGCCGCGGCCAGGGCGAGGACCGTGCCGGCCCGGTCACCGGCGGTCGGCAGCACCTCGGTGACGACGGGCTCGCCCCGCGTCAGCGTGCCGGTCTTGTCCATGAGGACGGTGTCGACGAGGCGCATCCGCTCCAGCGCGAGCCGGTCGGCGACGAGCACCCCGCCCCGGGCCGCGCGCTCGGTGGCGATGGAGACGACGAGAGGGATCGCCAGCCCGAGGGCGTGGGGGCAGGCGATGACGAGCACGGTCACGGTGCGGACCACGGCCTGCTCGGGCTCGCCCAGGAGGGCCCAGACCGCGGCCGTGAGCGCGCCGGCGCCGAGGGCCCACCAGAACAGCCATCCCGCCGCGCGGTCCGCGAGGCGCTGGGCGCGGGAGGTGGAGGCCTGCGCGTCGGCGACCAGACGGCGGATACCGCCCAGGGTCGTCGCCTCGCCGGTCGCGGTCACCTCAAGCCGGAGCCCGGAGTCGGTCGCGACGGTGCCCGCCACGACGGTGTCGCCGGCGCCGCGGAGCACGGCCCGGGACTCCCCGGTCACCATGGACTCGTCCATGCTCGCCGAGCCGTCGAGGACCAGGCCGTCGGCAGGGACGGTCCCGCCGGGGCGCACGATCACGACGTCGCCCTCGCTCAGGTCCGAGGGCGGCACCCGCACGACCGTGCCGTCCTCGACCCGCTCGGCGACGTCGGGCAGCAGCGCGGCCAGGGAGTCCAGCGCCGAGCCGGTCCGCGTCAGGGAGCGCATCTCGACCCAGTGGCCCAGGAGCATGACGACGACGAGCAGCACCAGCTCCCACCAGAAGTCGAGGTGGTGCGGCAGCAGGCCGAGGCTCGCGCCGAGGGACGCGACGAGGGCGACCGAGATCGCCAGGCTGACCAGGAGCATCATCCCTGGGCGCCGGGCGCGCAGCTCCTCGACCGAGCCGGCGAGGAAGGGGCGACCGCCGACGGCGTAGACGACCGTGCCGAGCACGGGTGGCACCCACGTGCTCCACCCCGTGGCCGGCACGGCGAGGCCGACCAGGTCGGCGACCGTCGGGCTCAGCGCGACGACCGGGGTCGCGAGGGCGAGCGAGAGCCAGAAGAGACGGCGGTACCTCTCGGCGTGGCCGGCGTGGCCGCCGGAACTGCTGCCGTGGTCGGCAGGGTGGCCGTCGTGGTGCCGGTGACCGGCGGACCCGGCGGGGTGACCGCCTGCGGCGTGGTCGGTCCTGGTCGTCGTCCCGGAAGTCGTGCGTGCGTCCATGCCGGCGTCAACTCATACCCCCAGGGGGTATATTCCGGACGCGTCGGCAGGCCGGCGCGACCACCCGTGAGGCCGGCGTCAGTCGGCGTCGGCGTCGGGGCGGGTGTCGTCGTCGGCGACCACCGTCACCGGCTCGTGCTCGACCGGGAAGCTGACCGAGGAGGCGATGAAGCACGCCTGCCCGGCCTCGCGGTGCAGCCGCGGCATGAGCGCGACGTGCGCCGGGTCGGTCACGGTGACCCGGGGCCGCAGCAGCACCCGGGTGAAGCGGCCGCCGACGCCCACCTGCTCCATCCACCCCTGCGGCGAGTCCTCGTACGCCGTGACGGTCACGCCGTGGGTCACGGCGACGTGCAGGAGCGAGAGCAGGTGGCACTCGGACAGGGCCGCGAGCAGCAGGACCTCGGGGTTCCACCGGGCGGGGTCGCCGCGGAACGGGCGGTCCGCCGACAGCTCCAGGTCGGGCCGGCCCGCGCTGCCGACGAGCACGTCGCGGGCGTAGTCGCGGTAGCCGGAGGTGCCGGTGCCCCGGTTGCCGGTCCAGGTGACGTCCAGGGCGTAGGTGTGCGTCGCCATACCCCCCACTCTGGC
>JASKZT010000025.1 GCA_030145965.1 Ornithinimicrobium sp. | reverse complement strand
TCATGATGCCGAAGGCGATCGACAGCGAGAAGAAGATCTGGCTGTAGGCCGCGATCCACACGCTGAGGTCGGTGAGGGCCGACCAGTCGGGGGTGAAGAACGCGTCGAGACCGTCCATCGCCCCGGGCAGCGTGAGCGCCCGGATCACGAGGCCGAGGAAGGCGACACCCAGCAGCGGGATGAAGATCATGTTGACCTTCTGCACCCCGTTGGCCACGCCGAGCAGCAGGATCACCATGACGGCGACCCAGACCAGCACGAGCGGGATGGCGACGGCCGAGACGATGGTGGTCGAGACCTCGGGGTCACCCACCTGCAGGTACTCGCCGACGAAGAACCCGGCCGTGTCCTCGCCCCAGCGCAGGTCGAAGGCGAAGACGAAGTAGCTCAGCGCCCACGCGATGACCGCGGCGTAGTAGACCGAGATCACGAACGAGAGCATGATCTGGAACCAGCCCAGCGGCTCCAGCCCCTTGCGCATCCGCCGGAACGCCAGGGGCGCCGCGCCCCGGTAACGGTGCCCGATGGCGTAGTCGAGGAAGAGGATGGGTATGCCGGCCGTCAGGAGCGCGACGAGGTAGGGGATGAGGAACGCCCCGCCGCCGCTCTCGTAGGCGACACCGGGGAACCGCCAGATGTTGCCCAGACCGACCGCCGACCCGATCGCGGCGAGGATGAACCCGGTGTTGTGGGTCCACGTCTCGCGCTGCTCGGGGGCGACGCGGGCAGGTGCGTCTGCCACGAGGAGCCTCCTAGGAAGTGGATGTGCAGCTGTCCGATCGGGCTCGGAGGCGTGGCCAGCGGCTCGACCTCGCCCGAATGTAGCGGACCCTGCGCCCGCCTGGCACGAGCTCGAGGGCTCCGGTGCGCGTGTCGCGCGACGGGCCGAGCCGCGAGCCCGGCGCCACGGCTCGGTGGATGTGCCACCCTGTCGGCATGACCCGGCGGATCCTCGTGCTCAACGGCCCCAACCTCAACCTGCTCGGCACGCGCGAGCCGCACATCTACGGCACGACGACGCTTGCGGACGTCGAGGCGCTGTGCGCGGCCGAGGCCGGGCGCCACGGCCTGGGCGTGACCTGCCTGCAGACCAACCCCGATGGGGGTCTGGTCGACGCCCTGCACTCGGCCGCGGCCGACGGCGACGTCGTCGGGGTCGTCCTCAACGCCGGCGCCTACACCCACACGTCCGTGGCCCTGCTCGACGCCGTCAGGGCGACCGGCCTGCCGGTGGTCGAGGTCCACATCTCCAACCCCCACGCCCGCGAGGCGTTCCGGCACACCTCCTACGTCTCCCCGGTCGCGACCGCCGTCGTCGCCGGCGCCGGCGTCGACGGGTACCGCTACGCCGTCGACCTCCTCGCCACCCGGCACGCCTAGAGTGGGCGCCATGGGACCTGGGCAGTGGTGGCGCCGGCTGACCGGCAGGACGAAGGACCAGCGGGACGGGGCCTCCGGCCCGAAGGCCGCCGGCGCGGGCGCGCGACCGGCCCCGGCGGCCCGACCGCGCCCCGCGGGGGCAGCCCGGCCGACCGGCCGTCCCGGTCGTCGCCCGACGCCGGACGCCGCGCTGCCGGTCATGGGCGTCGACGCCTGCAAGGGCGGCTGGGTCGGGGCGGTCCTGGACGCCGAGGGCACCGGCACCCCGCACCTCGTCGTCCGGCCCACCGTCGCGGCGCTGGTCGCGGAGGCGGGTCCGCTGGCCGTCGTCGCCATCCACGTGCCCATGGGGCTGCCGGACGACAGCCGCCGGGAGGCCGACGTGCAGACCCGGCGCTTCCTCGGCGAGGGCGGGTCGGCCGTCTTCACCACCCCCGTCCGTGACGCCGTCTACGCCGGCAGCATCGGCGAGGCCAACCAGCTCAACCGCGAGAAGCTCGGGTCCGGGATCTCCCAGCAGGCCTACGGCCTGCGCCCGCGGATCGTGGAGGTGGACGCCTGGCTGCGCCAGGACCTGGACACCGCGGTCGTCGAGGTGCACCCCGACGCCTCCTTCGCCGAGATGACCGGCGCGGCGATCACCTCCCGCAAGCGCTCCGGCCCCGGGGTCGAGGAGCGCCGGCGCGCGCTCGCGGCCCAGGGCGTGTCCGTGCCCTCGGCGCTGCCGGTCGGCGTCGGCGCGGACGACGTCCTCGACGCCTGCGCGGCGGCCTGGAGCGCCCACCGGGTCAAGACCGGCCGGGCCCGGACCTTCCCCGAGACGCCGCAGACCTTCTCCGACGGCATCCCCGCCGCCGTCCACGTCTGACCCTCCCCCCCATCACGTCGGCAGGAGCCCCCTCATGACCACCACCGCCACCCTCCGGCCCGCCGAGGCCTACCCGACCTTCGACGACGAGCGCCCCCGCGACTACGGGATGCTCGTCGGCGGCGAGTGGGTCGCCGCCGCCGCGGGCGAGACGATCGACGTCATCACCCCGGTCGACCGGCACAAGGTCATCGCCCGCACCCCGCGGGGCCGGGCCGAGGACGCGGACCGGGCGGTCCGGGCCGCCCGGGGCGCGTTCCCCGGGTGGGCCGCCCTGCCCGTCGCCGACCGCCAGCGGGCGCTGCTGCGCATCGCCGACGACCTCGAGGCCCTCGTCGAGGACCTGGCCCGTCTCACCGCGCTCGACACCGGCAACGCGGTCCGGACCCAGGCCCGGCCGGAGGCCGGGCTGCTGGTGCAGGCGTTCCGCTACTTCGCGGGCCTGGCCGGCGAGGTCAAGGGCGTGACGCTGCCCACCGGGGACGACGCGCTCTCCTACACCCGCCGGCTGCCGCTCGGCGTCGTCGCCGGGATCCTGCCGTGGAACTCCCCGCTCATGATCGCGGCGTTCAAGCTGCCGGCGGCGCTCGTGGCCGGCAACACCGTCGTGCTCAAGGCGGCCGAGGACGCGCCGCTGACCGTCCTGGAGCTGGCCGCCGTCTGCGCGCGCCACCTGCCGCCGGGCGTCCTCAACGTCGTCACCGGCTACGGGCCCGAGGTCGGCGAGGCGCTGGTCGTCCACGAGGGCGTCGACAAGGTGTCCTTCACCGGCTCGACGGCCACGGGTGCGGGCGTCGCCTCGCGCGCGGGGCAGCGTCTCGCCCACGTCTCCCTCGAGCTCGGCGGCAAGTCGCCGTGCGTGGTCTTCCCCGACTCCGACAGCGACGCCGTCGTCGAGCAGGTGCTCCTGGCCACCCGCTTCGCGCGGCAGGGCCAGAGCTGCACCTCCGGCTCGCGGCTCTTCCTGCACGAGGACGTCCACGACAGCTTCCTCGACAAGCTGGTCGACCAGGTCGCGGCCCTCAGGGTGGGCGACCCCCGGGACGAGGCCAGCGACATCGGCTGCATCATCAACGAGCGGCAGTGGCAGCGCGTGCAGGGCTACGTCGAGGACGGCCTGGCGCAGGAGGGCGTGGGCGTCGCCCACGACGGCCGCCCGGCGCTGACCGTCGGCGAGCCCGGCTTCTACCACGCGCCGATGATCCTCACCCAGGTCTCCAACGACTGGCGCATCGCCCGGGAGGAGATCTTCGGCCCGGTGCTCTCGGTGATCCGCTGGCGCGAGGAGGACGAGGTCGTGCGGATGGCCAACGACTCGCACTACGGCCTGGCGGCCTTCGTCTTCTCCCGCGACATGGGTGCGGCCCTGCGCACCGCGCACCGCATCCAGTCCGGCTGGGTGCAGGTCAACCAGGGCGGCGGGCAGCAGCCGGGGCAGTCCTACGGCGGGATGAAGGCCAGCGGCCAGGGCCGGGAGTTCTCCCTCGAGGGGATGCTCGAGGGGTTCACCCAGATCCAGCAGGTCAACGTCCGGCTCGCCCAGCCGTCCTGACCGGCCGCCCTCCTCCGCGCAGGTGGCGGTCTGGGACACTGTGGGCATGTCGAAGCACCCGGTCCTGCTCACGCTCCAGATCGCCGCGGCCCTGGCCGCCCTGCTCGCCGTGGTCCAGGCCGTCCTCGG
>JASKZT010000384.1 GCA_030145965.1 Ornithinimicrobium sp. | reverse complement strand
GGACGTCCGCTCGGCGCTGACCGTCCACTTCGTCGGCCAGCTGCAGACCAACAAGGCCAACCACGTCACGCGGTATGCCGACGTCGTCCAGTCCGTGGACCGGGCCAAGCTCGCCCGCGCGCTCGACCGGGGCGTCGCCAACGCCCTGGACGAGGGCGCGCGGCACGGCCCGCTCGCCGTGACGATCCAGGTCGACCTCGGCGAGGGGGAGGACCGGGGGCGCGGGGGAGCGCTGCCCGAGGACGTCCCCGCCCTCGCCGACGCCGTAGCCGGTGCCGAGCACCTCGAGCTGCGCGGGCTCATGGCGGTCGCGCCGCTCGGTCTGGACGCGCGCGGCACGACCGCGGCCTTCGAGCGCCTGGCCGCCCTGGGCGAGCGGCTGCGCACCGACCACCGGGGGGCGACGTGGCTCTCGGCGGGGATGAGCGGCGACCTCGAAACTGCCGTGGCGTGCGGTGCGACACACCTGCGTGTCGGCACCTCGATCATGGGGTCGCGACGGTAGCGTCGGCAGCGACCGAACCACCACGGGTCCAGCAGCCCGTACGCACCAAGGAGCTCGCACACATGGCCGGGGCACTGCGCAAGACGATGGAGTACCTCGGCCTCGCCGAGTCCGACGAGCGCTACGACGACTACGAGGCCTACGACGACGACGCCCGACGTGAGCCCCTGCGCCACGAGGGCGGCGCCACGCCGGTGCGGGCGGTCCGCGATGACGAGGAGCGCCCGAGCCAGGGCGCCGAGGTCACCCCCCTTCCGCGGCGCACGCCCGCGAAGCAGGTCGTCCGGGAGCCCCAGATGAGCGAGCTGAACCGCATCACCACGATCCACCCCCGCACCTACAACGAGGCCAAGAACATCGGCGAGGCCTTCCGCGGCGGGATCCCGGTCATCATCAACCTGACCGACATGGACGACTCCGACGCCAAGCGGCTCGTGGACTTCGCGGCCGGCCTGGCCTTCGGCCTGCACGGCGCCATCGAGCGGGTGACCAGCAAGGTCTTCCTGCTCAGCCCGGAGCACGTCGAGGTGGACGGTGGCGCCGAGACGCCTGCGCGCACCGCGCAGGGTCCGTTCAACCAGAGCTGACGTAGCCTTCCCGTATGGTCGGTCAGCTGCTCTCGCTCCTCCTCAGCCTGTACCTCTTCATCCTCATCGGGCGACTGATCTTCGACTGGGTGCAGGTCTTCGCGCGCGACTGGCGGCCGAAGGGTCCCGTCCTGGTGCTGGCCAACGGGATCTACACCCTCACCGACCCGCCGCTGCGGGCGCTGCGCCGGGTCATCCCGCCCCTCCGCCTCGGTGGCGTGGCCCTCGACCTGGGCTTCCTCGTGCTGATCCTCGGGGTCAGCATCGCCCGCAACCTGGTGCTCGCGCTGCCCTTCTGAGGCAGGCCTCCGACGGCCCTCCGGCCGGACCGCGCGGGCGTGCCCAGGCGTGGAGGGAGTGGGTTAGAGTGGCCGCTGCACGTGCATGACCGCACGTCATCGACCGTGCCCTGTCGTGAGCGGGCAGCGGGCCGATGACTTCCTGATCGAGGTGAAACATGGCGCTATCCCCCGAGGACGTCATCAAGAAGAGCTTCAGCGCGACGCACCTGCGTCGCGGCTACGACGAGACGCAGGTGGACGACTTCCTCGACGAGGTCGTCGTCGAGCTGCGCCGGCTGACGGCCGAGAACGACTCGCTGCGCTCCGACCTCGAGGACTGCCGTGCGGGCCAAGGTCTCGGCGGCAACCACACCGAGACCTTCCGCCCGGCAGCCTTCGGCTCCGACGAGCGTCCGGGCGACCTCGAGGCCGAGCTGGAGCAGCTGCGCTCCCAAGTCGAGGCCGAGCGCGCCGCCGCCGAGGAGGCGGAGGCCGAGTCCCGCCAGCGCATCGAGGCCGCGCGCCGCGCCGCCGACGAGGCGGAGCAGGGTGGGGCCGAGCAGCAGGCGGCCGCCGTCGCCGTCGAGGACCGCTCCGGTGAGGTCGAGGAGCTGCGCCGCCAGCTCGCGGAGTGCCACCAGGCGCGCGCCGAGGCCGAGGACCGGGCCCGCGCCGCGGAGCAGGCCCGGCACGAGGGCTCCGAGGGCAGCACCGCCGAGATCGAGGACCTGCGCGGCCGCGTCGCCGCCGCCGACGAGCGGGTCCGGCAGCTCGAGGCCGAGCTCGTCCAGGCCCAGGAGCGCGCGGAGCGTGCCGAGGAGGCCGCCACCGCCGCCCCGGTGGCCGCCGCGGCTGCCCCGTCCGAGCCGGGCGAGGACCCCACGACGATCATCGCCCTGGCCCAGCGCCTGCACGACCAGCACGTCGCCGAGGGCGAGGCCACCCGCGCCCGCCTCGTCGAGGAGGCCGACACCTACCGCGACCGCGTGGTGACCGAGGCCGACCAGCAGCGCGAGCACCTCCTCACCGAGGGTCAGCAGACGCACGAGCGCCTCGTCGGCGAGGGCCAGAGCCGCCACGACGAGCTCGTCCAGACCGGTCAGGCCACCCACGACCAGCTCGTGCAGCAGGGCCACGCCAAGCACGACGAGCTCGTGCACACCGGTCAGGCCACCCACGACCAGCTCGTGCAGGAGGGTCAGCAGGAGCGTCACCGTCTCGTCAGCGAGGGGCAGGCCCGCCACGACGAGCTCGTGCAGGTCGGCCAGCAGACGCACGAGTCGCTCGTGACCGAGGGCCAGAGCTCGCGCGACCAGATGATCGGCGAGGCCGAGCAGCAGCGCACCAGCATCCTCCAGGACCTGGGGACCCGACAGGAGGCGCTGACCGGCCGGATCCGCGAGCTGCAGACGCAGGAGGTCGAGCTCCGCGACCGGCTGCGCGCCTTCCTCTCCGACCAGCTCGCGAAGGTCGAGGACAGGGACAGCTGACCTGCTCCGCACGTCCGACGAGGGCGCCCCGGCCACGGCCGGGGCGCCCTCGTCGCGTGGGGGTCGAATCGCGTTGTCAACGTCAGACGCGTGACCTATCCTTCCCGCACCATGCCCGATCAGGCCTCCATGGCCGCGATCGGGCTTTCTGACAGGGAAGGGCACGCCGTGGCCAAGTCTGCGAACAACACCTCCGCGAGCTCGGGCGGGCACACCGCGTTGAGCGTGCGCGAGGAGGAGGACCCCTGGACGGCCGAGGAGCTGGCCGAGGTGCGGGACGAGCTGGAGGCCGACGCCGAGCGGCTCCGGTCCGAGGTGGACGAGGCGGAGCACGACCTCGTCGAGCTCATGCGCAGCTACGGCGACGGGGCGGGGGACGACCAGGCCGACGCGGGCGCGGCGACCTGGGAGCGCGAGCACGAGCTCTCGCTGACCAACAACGCCAAGGCGCTGCTGACCCAGACGCTGCACGCGCTGGAGCGGATGGACACGGGGACCTACGGGGACTGCGAGTCGTGCGGCCTGCCGATCGGCAAGATGCGGTTGCAGGCGTTCTCGCGTGCGACCCTATGCATGACATGCAAGCAGAAGCAGGAACGCCGCTGACCGACCGCCGCCCCCGGCGCACCCTTCTCGCGCTCGGGCTCGCCGCCGTCTGGGTCCTCCTCGACCAGCTCACCAAGGTGTGGGCCGAGAGCACCCTCACCCAGGGCGAGCCGGTCCAGGTGCTCGGCGACCTCCTGCGGCTGCACCTGATCTACAACTCGGGTGCGGCCTTCTCCCTCGGCACGGGGTCGACCGGCGTCCTCACGGTCCTGGCGTCGGTCATCGTGGCCGTCCTCGTCTGGCAGGTTCTCAAGGTCCGCAGCCTGGCGTGGGCGATCGCCTTCGGGCTGCTGCTCGGCGGGGCCGTCGGCAACCTCATCGACCGCTACTTCCGGGCCCCCTCGCCCGGGCAGGGTCACGTGGTCGACTTCCTGCGCCTGCCCAACTTCCCGATCTTCAACGTCGCCGACATCGGCGTGACGACGGCCGCGTGCCTCATCGTGCTGCTGGCGCTGCGCGGGTTCCACCCCGACGGGACGCGGGATCGGGACGACGAGGCGGTCGTGAGCGACAGGGACCCCGAGCCCGTCGAGGAGCAGGACCGCTCCGAGCAGCGGGGGGCCGGCCGATGAGCGAGACGCGCACCTTCATGGTCCCCGACGGGCTCGAGGGCGAGCGGGTCGACGCCGCCCTGGCCCGCCTGCTCGG
>JASKZT010000361.1 GCA_030145965.1 Ornithinimicrobium sp. | reverse complement strand
TGCTCCGGCGCGCCGCCCGTCACGGGCCCGGCCTGGTCCTCGACCCGGACGACGCCGTTGGCCTCCGCCGGCCCGGCCACCGCCGTGACCTCGAGCAGGCCGAGCGCCTCGTTGAGCGCCGCCCCGTCCGCCCCACGACCCACGAGGCCGCCGCCGCCGTCGAGGAAGGAGCGCAGCTCGGCCCGCGCGTCCTCGTCGAGGTCGGTCCAGGCCAGCCCCGAGGAGACGTAGAGCGCGTCCAGCCCGGACAGGTCGAGGCCGTCGTTGAGCGCCCCGGTGCTCAGCGGCTCGGCGACGACGTCCATCTCGCCGAGGGCCCACAGCTCCTGCGGCGTGCCCGCGACCCCGACCCGCACCCGGTCCAGGGGCGTGCCCGAGAAGCCCTCGGGCGCGGGCGACAGCCGCACGCCGGAGGCCGCCACGACCGCCGTGGCCTCCCGCGCGGCCGACGTGGGCACCAGCACCGACCCGTCGTCGAGCCGCTCCAGCGTGACGCCGGCGTCGAGGAGCGCGCCCACGGCGGCCACGTCGGCGGGGTCGGCCAGGCCCAGCACCCAGCCCCGCGCCGACGGCTCGGGTGCGCCGGGGGCCTCCGGCGCGGCGACCGCCGGACCCACGTCGGGCAGGTCCGCGTCGCCTGCGACCGGCTCCACGTCGGCGCCCCAGAGAAGCCCCAGGCTCCAGCCGGAGATGTCGTACATCGCCTCCACCCGCCCGGACAGGTCCGTGCCCGGGCCGAGCAGGGTGTGCGCCAGCCCGCGGCGGGCCTGGTGGAGGTCGACGACGTGGCTGCCCTCGGCATAGGTCCGGCCGTCGATCCGGGTCGGGCGCTCGAGCCGGGTCACCTCCACGCCGTGCGCGAGGAGGTGCTCCACGAGCCGCGCCGCCGCGGGGCCCGACCGCTGCGCCCGGCCCGAGGGCACGACGTAGGCCCGGGGGAGGTCACCCGGCCGCGCGTCGTCCGCACCGGCCAGCCCGAGGAGCTCGTCCTGAAGCGGGCGCCTCGGCTCACCGGCGGCACCGCGGCGGAAGATCTCGACCTGGTCGGCGAGCAGCTCCTCGCGGTGCTCCACCGCGTAGGCGAGCGAGGCGGTCACCGCGGTCAGCGCCACCTGCGTGTTGACGGCGCTGCGCCGCGCCAGCTCGGCCCCCGGCGCGTCCGCCGCGTCGTGGTTGACCCGCAGGGGCAGCTCGACGGTCTGCGCGACGGCGCCCTGCAGCCCGGCGTACTGCGGCACGAAGATCGGCGGCCAGCCGTCCCACCCGTCCTCCAGGTCCCGCAGCGGGATCTGCGGCGGGCGCACGCCGTCGTCCTCGAGCCCGAGCGCGAGCAGGGCCTCCTCCACGCCGAGCGCGTTGGCGTAGGCGTGGGGCAGGAGCAGGTCCAGCTCGTAGCCCTCACCGTGCGGGGCGGTCGTCGGCTCCACGAGCGTGCCGTTGACGTAGCCGTGCAGGTCGAGGAGCAGGACCGGCTGCGTGCGCACGATCGCGTCCCGCAGCGCCGCCGTCTCCGGCTGGGCCAGCGTGACGAGGTCCCGGTTGAGGTCGAAGCCCGCGGCGTTCTCCCGCGTCGCGGCCGCCCGGCCGTCGGGGTTGGCCGAGAGCACGAGGTGCAGCCGCGTCGACCGGAGCGTCCGCAGCACCTCCGGGTCGTCCGAGCGCGCCCACTCCTCGACCAGCCGCAGCGCCGCGTCGGTGCCCTCGTACTCGTCGCCGTGGACGTTGGCGGTGACCATGACCGGCAGCCGGTAGTCCCGCGCCAGGGCCCGGTCGGCGGCGGCCTCCTCCGGGCGCTCCACGAGGAGGCCACGCATCTCCTCCTGCCGCCGCCGCTCGGCCGCACCCTCGGGGGCGGTCAGCGTCACCATGACGACCTCCCGCCCCTCGGCGCTGGTGCCGATCACCTCCGTGGTGACCCTGTCCGAGACGGACGCGGCCGCGAGCCGCTCGGCCATCTCGTCGGCCGTCGCGGGGACCGGAGCGAGGGCGACGGCGGACGGCCCAGGGGTCCCGGGGACGAGCGGCTGGGCCGGTGCCAGCACGACCGCTCCCGCCGTGACGAGGGCGAGGAGGGCTCCCGCGACGGAGGTCGCGGGGGAGCGGCGCGACGTCATACCGACCTCCTCCACGCGGGGACGACTGGGGGGCACCCTAGCGCCCCGGACCGACCGGCCACCGCCCACCCCGGCGAGGATGCCGCGAGCGGCGCGGTCGGGTAGACACCTCTCATGACGTCCCGACACACCCTTGAGGGTGAGTGGAACGGCCAGCTGGTCGCCACCGCCATCCACAACGGCTCCGACCTGCGACCCGAGGTCGCCGACGCCATGGTCCTCGACGAGGCGGTCCGGGCTCGGGAGGAGGACCCCTTCACCGACGTCCTCGGCTCGGCCGCGCCGGCCCGCGTCGTCGCGCACCGCTCCCGCTTCGAGGTCGACCTCAACCGTCCGCGCGACACCGCCGTCTACCGGCGTCCCGAGGACTGCTGGGGCCTGGAGGTATGGCGCGAGAACCCCCTCGACGAGGACGTCGTCCGCGCCAGCCTGGAGGTCTACGACAGCTTCTACGCCGACCTCGGCGAGCGCCTCGACGAGGTGGCGGCCCGCGGCCCGTTCGTCGTCTACGACGTCCACTCCTACAACCACCGCCGCGACGGCGCCGACGGCGAGGCCGCGGACCCGGCCGACAACCCCGAGGTCAACCTGGGGACCGGCACCGTCGACGACCGCTTCGCCGGGGTGGTCGACGCCTTCCGCGGCGCGCTCTCGGCCCAGCAGGTCCAGGGCCACCGGCTCGACGTGCGCGACAACGTCAGGTTCGAGGGCCGGGCGCTGGCCTGGTGGGTGCACGAGCGCTACCCCGGCCGCGGCGTCTGCCTCGCCCTGGAGTTCAAGAAGACCTTCATGGACGAGTGGACCGGTGTCGTCGACGAGGAGCACCTGGCCCAGCTGCGCGACGCGCTCGGCGCCACGCACGAGCCGGTCCTGGAGGCGCTGCGCCGGGTGGGGACCGCGTGAGCACACCTGCGCGCCTGCCGGCGCGCGACCTCGCCGTCGACCACACCCTCGCGATGCTCTCGGCCGGGCTGCGCTTCGTCCTGGACGTCACCCCGGTGGACGCCGACGAGCACCGCGCCGGCTTCGTCGCCGGCACCCTGGAGGAGCCGACCTTCACCTACCGCGAGCTCGACGCCGACCCGGACGTCCTCGAGGCCCAGCTCGACCACGCTCCGGTGACCTCGGTCGAGGACCCCACCCTTGCCGACCTGCTGCGCGGCAAGGAGCGCGAGCTGCGGCTGCAGCTGGAGATGCTGCGGGCCCGGGGCACCGACGACTTCCGCCAGCTCTCGGTCGAGCTCTACGGCGCGGTCGGGCCGACCCTGCGGGCCCGGGCCGAGCAGATCGTCGAGCGGCTGCACGTGCCGGACACCCCCGTGGAGATGATCCACGCCGACGGCTTCCTCAGGATGGCCGACGCCGAGATCGAGCTCTACCGCGAGCAGGACCCCGACATCGGCATCCACGCCGAGGTGCGCCCGGACGTCAGCGGTGTCCTCGTCGAGGGCGACACCCTGCTCATCAGCGCGGACACCGCCGTCGCGGCCGAGCGCGGCGAGGCCCTGCTGCACCACGAGGTCGGCACGCACCTGGTCACCCAGGTCAACGGCAGCGGCCAGCCGGTGCGCACGCTCGGCTCCGGCCTGGCCGGCTACGAGGAGACCCAGGAGGGGCTGGCGGTGCTCGCCGAGGTCGGCTGCGGCGGGCTCACCCCCTTCCGGCTGCGTCAGCTGGCGGTGCGGGTGCTCACCGTGCACCGGATGCTCGCCGGAGCCGGCTTCCGCGAGGCCTACGCGGCGCTGGTGGACGCGGGGGTGCCCGAGGGCGCCGCCTACCTGACGACCATGCGGGTCTACCGCGCCGGCGGCCTGACCAAGGACGCGATCTACCTGCGCGGGCTGCTCGACCTCCTCGACCACCTGCGCTCCGGGGACGACCTGGAGCTGCTCTTCCTCGGCAAGTTCGCGCTGCGCGACCTGCCGCTCGTGCAGGACCTGCACGACCGCGGCGTCCTGTGCCCGGCGCGGCTGCGGCCCCGCTGGCTGCTCGACCCCCTGGCGGTGGGGCGTCTCGAGCGCGCCGCCGCCACCGACGACCTGACCACCCTGACGAAAGGCCCGTGAGTGAAGATCGCGTTCGTCGTCAACGACGTGACCACCGAGCAGCACTACTACACGACGACCCGCCTGGCGATGAGCGCCACCAACCTCGGCCACGAGACGTGGGTCCTGGGGATGGGCGACTTCGGCTACGAGCCGGACGGCTCCCTCGGCGCGCTCGCGCGGGGCGGCGCCGACAAGACCTACCGCTCGCTCGAGCGCTACCTGACCGACGTGCAGAAGCCGCAGAGCGAGCAGCGGGTGCCGCTGAGCGAGTTCGACGTCGTCATGCTGCGCAGCGACCCCGCCGACGAGCAGGCGTCCTGGGCGAACAACGCCGGGGTGGGCTTCGGCGAGCTCATGACCTCCACCGGGGTCCTCGTCGTCAACGACCCGGGCAGCCTGGCCACGGCCTTGTCCAAGGCCTACTTCCAGCACTTCCCCGAGGCGGTGCGCCCGCGCACACTCATCTCCCGCGACGAGGCCCGGATCGCCGAGTTCGTCGACGAGCTGGGCGGCAGGGCCGTGCTCAAGCCGCTGCAGGGCTCGGGCGGCTCCGGCGTCTTCATGGTCGACACGAAGGAGACCTCCAACCTCCCGCAGATCATCGAGGCGATCGGGCGGGACGGCTACGTCGTCGCCCAGGAGTACCTGCCCGAGGCCAAGGAGGGTGACGTGCGGATGTTCGTCATGAACGGCGAGCCCCTCGAGGTCGGCGGACAGGTCGCGGCCTTCCGCCGCAAGAGCGCCGGCGACGACATCCGCTCCAACATGTCGAGCGGCGGCAAGGCGGTCGCGGTGCAGGTCACCTCGCAGATGCGCCGGCTCGTGGAGGCCGTGCGGCCCAAGCTCGTCGCCGACGGGATGTTCCTCGTCGGCCTCGACATCGTGGGCGACAAGCTCATGGAGGTCAACGTCTTCAGCCCCGGCGGGCTGGGCAGCTGCCAGGAGCTCTACGGCGTCGACTTCGCCCCCGCGATCATCAAGGACCTGGAGCGCAAGTCCGCGATGCGCGGTCACTACGGGCCGCAGCTGGGCAACCGGGCGCTCGCGACGCTGTAGGCGGGCGGAATGCGGGGGACCTGACCAGCGCTCTATCCTGTAGGAGACACGCGGAGGGGACTTTCCCCGCGTGCCCGCACCAACCACGGAGGTTCCATGGCCGTCAACCCGGTCTTCAACCGCATCGACAAGGAGGCGTCGCAGCGCGGGTACGCGGGTTTCGGCGCACCGCAGCAGCAGGGCTACGGCGCCCCCCAGGGCGGCCCCACCCTGCCCGCCCAGGGCTACGGCCCCGGCCCGAGCGAGACGCTCAGCGACGACCAGCTGCGCGACATGTACGCCCAGGCGCCCGCCGGTCCGGCCCAGACGGGCCGGCTGACCCTCGACGACGTCGTCGTGAAGTCGCTGCTGCTCTTCGGCATCGTCGTCGCCGTCGCCGCCGCCACGTGGGTCGTCGTGGGCGCCCAGACCGGCCTCGCGATGCCGGTGTGGCTGCTCGGCATGTTCGGCTCCCTGGGGCTGAGCTTCGTGATCGGCTTCTCCAAGAAGGTCAACGTCCCGCTGATCATGGTGCACGCCGTGCTGCAGGGCCTCTTCATCGGCGCCGTCAGCGTGACCTTCAACAGCCTGTACGACGGCGTGGTCACGACCGCGGTCGTCGCGACGATGGCCACCTTCGTCGGCATGTTCATCGGCTGGAAGGCAGGCTTCATCAAGGTGACCAGCAAGTCGCGCCGGATCTTCGGCATGATGGCGATGGGCTACATGGTCTTCCTGCTCGTCAACCTGGGAGCCTCGTTCCTGGGGCTCGGCGACGGCTGGGGCATCTACGGCGGCCCGCTCGGCATCCTCGTGTCGCTCTTCGGTGTCGGCCTGGCGTCCTACTCGCTGGCCGTCGACTTCGACTCGATCGACCGCG
>JASKZT010000360.1 GCA_030145965.1 Ornithinimicrobium sp. | reverse complement strand
CGCTGGAGCAGCTGGAGCAGACCGCGCCCCAGGACTACGCCCGGGTGTTCCTCCCCGGCGGCGGCGCACGCATCGGCGCCGCGCTCGACCGGATCACCACCGGCGGGCAGGACGTCGAGACGGTGTTCAAGGAGCTGGACGAGGAGACGCGGACGGTCTTCGAGCGAGACATCGAGCCGCAGCTGTGACCTCGGGCCGGCCCCGACGGAAGGAGCGACGTTGGCATCGGTGACCTTCGCCGCGGCCACCCGGTCCTACCCCGACGCACAACGCCCTGCGGTGGACGCCCTCGACCTCGAGGTGGCCGAGGGGGAGTTCCTCGTGGTCGTCGGACCGTCCGGGTGCGGGAAGTCCACCAGCCTGCGCATGCTGGCCGGGCTGGAGCCGGTGAACGCGGGCCGGGTGCTCATCGACGGCGTCGACGTCACGGGCCGGCGGGCCCGCGACCGGGACGTGGCGATGGTCTTCCAGAGCTACGCCCTCTACCCCAACATGACGGCGGGGGAGAACATGGCGTTCGCCCTGCGCAACCTGCGCATGCCCAAGGCGGAGATCCGCCAGCGGGTCGCCGAGGCCGCGCGCATCCTGCAGCTGGAGGACCAGCTGGACCGCAGACCGTCGAAGATGTCCGGAGGGCAGCGGCAGCGGGTGGCCATGGGCCGGGCCATCGTCCGCGACCCGAAGGTCTTCTGCATGGACGAGCCGTTGTCCAACCTCGACGCCAAGCTGCGGGTGTCCACGCGGGCGGAGATCGCCCACCTGCAGCGGCGCCTCGGCACGACGACCGTCTACGTCACGCACGACCAGACCGAGGCGATGACCATGGGTCACCGGGTCTGCGTGCTGCGCGACGGCAGGCTGCAGCAGGTGGGAACTCCCACCGACCTGTACGAACGTCCGCAGAACACGTTCGTGGCCGCGTTCATCGGCTCTCCGTCCATCAACCTGGTCGACGACGTGCCGGTGCGCGAGGGTCGTGCCGTCCTCACGCCCACCCTGTCGCTGCCGCTCCCCGTCCCGGGAGGCGCCGCCCCCTCGACGGTGACCGTCGGCATCCGGCCGGAGGGCGTCGACGTGGTGGCGTCCGGCGCGCCCGGGTCGTCCGGTGGCTCGGGTGAGCGCATGTCGGTGCGGGTGAGCCGCGTGGAGCGCATGGGCTCGGAGATCTTCGCCTACGCCGACCCGGTCGGTCTCGCCCCCGAGGCGAGCGTGCGCGGGGAGCATCTCGTGATGCGCCTGGACAAGCGGCAGCGCATCGAGGAGGGCTGCGAGCTCGTGGTCGTGGTGCACGCGGGTGAGGTGCTCTTCTTCGGTCCGGACGGCGAGGCGCTGCGCTGAGCGCCCCCGTCGGTGCGGGCCGGCGTCCGGCGGAGACGTCACCCGGACGCCGCCTGCCGTACACCCGGCCGAGGTGTGCCGGTCACCACGGCGCACGAGGCTTGCAGGCGTGCTTGTCCTTGCGCATCGCGGGCTCGTCGGCCCGGACCGTCCGGAGAACACCCTCGCCGCCGTGGCGGCCGCCCTCGCAGCGGGGGCCGACGGGGTGGAGGTCGACCTACGGCTCACCGCGGACGGCGTCCTGGCGCTGAGCCACGACGCCGACCTGCGTCGCCTCGCAGGGGTGCCGCTCCCCGTGGTGTCGTCGTCGTGGGCGGACCTGGCCTCGGCCGCGCTCCGGGGCGGGGTGCAGCTGTGCCGGCTGGAGGACCTGCTCGGGCTCGCGGCGGGCCGTCGGGTGGTCCTGGAGGTCAAGGCCCCGCCGCCCGGGTCCGACGCCGCGCGACGCACCGCCGCGACCCTGGCGCGCGTCCTCGACGGACCGGGGAGGGGCCAGGGACCGGAGGTGACGGTGTCCTCCTTCGCCGCTCCCCTCCTGCGACAGGTCCGGCTGCTGCTCGAGCCGGGGTCGGGCGTGCGGACGGCCCTGCTCGGGCACCCCTGGGAGACGGCGGTCTCCGTGCTCAGGCGTGCGGTGGCCGACGGGCACGACGAGATGCACCCCCACGTGGGCACGGTCCTCGGGTCGCCGGTCGTCGCGGCCGCGCACGACGCGGGCCTGGCCGTCGTGCCGTGGACCGTGAACGACTCCCGGGACGTGCGGCGCCTGCAGCGGGCCGGCGTGGACGGCGTCATCACCGACGTGCCCCGTGCGGCGCGCGCCGCGCTCGTGCCCGCCTACGCGTGATGCCTGCCCTCGCGCTGTGCGCAGGTCACGCTCTGGTACAGCCAGGCTAAGGGGACGAGGTGCACCGCGCCGGCCGCGGAGAAGACCAGCGGGGACGAGCGTGTGCCGGCCCCGCGCCGAGAGCACGACGAGGAGGGGCAGGGCGACGGGCAGGGCTCGGTCAGCACCTCGATGTCGGACACCCGTCATGCATGGACGATGCGCGGTCGTCGTCGGTGCAGGTCAGCGGTCTCACCCTCGCCGCTGGTCCGCCGGCCGTCTGCGCGCCCGCAGCTGTCGACGCGGGGGCCGCGGTGTCCCTACACTGCAGGGATCGGCATGGACTCGGACCACGCCCGCTCGGGGACGCAGCACCAAGGTGGGTGAGCCATGAGCAAACATCCGGCGGACGAGCCCGGTTCGGCGGTCCTGGGCGAGCACGACGCGGCCCTGCTGAGCCTCCACGCGCTGGCCGACGACCCGTCCCGCGACCCGGGGCTCATCCCCGGCTTCCGCCGGGTGCCCACGGGTGTCGCGCTCCAGCACCTGGCCGAGGCACCGGTGGAGGAGGTGCCCGTCTCGGCCCGGGTGGCCCTGCTCGGCGACCTCGCGCGGGCCGGCTTCCCGCACCACGAGCACGCGGAGGCGGGCTACCTGGCCCTCGCGGGCTCCGTGGCCGGCGCCCGTGACGGGGTCGGTGCCCAGGAGCTGCTCGACGACCTCGAGCAGGCCGCGAGCGAGGGCGTGCCCTTCTCCCGGCTGCGGTCGGGCCAGGCGCTCCCGCACCACGAGGCGGCGTTCGTGGGCCAGGACGTCTGCAGCGTGCGCACGGTCCGGACCGACGGCCTGCTCGCCACGTGGGTCTACTCCGAGTTCGAGACCGACGCGCCGTTCGCTCGCGTGGCCGCGTGGGTGGACCCGCACTACTGGCCGGCGCGCGGGCCGATGCTCTTCAAGGCGATGGACCTCGTCGGCGCGGACCGCCCGGTCGGCCTCCCGCCACCTGGTGACGTGCACTGGCACGGCATCTTCCACGAGGAGGTGCAGCTGGTCCGGCGGGTCAACACCCTCCTGCACTGCGACTACTGGCAGGACGGCAGCCGCGCCGCCGGGATGACCTACGACCTCGCCCTCAGCCTCGACGACCAGATCGACGTCGACCGCGGCTTCCTGCTCGTCAACGACGTGGGCCCGGTGCGCCGGGTCAAGGCGCTGAAGATCGTCGGCTTCAAGGAGGACCGCTGGGACGCCCTCGTGCCCCTCGTGCGGCCCTACTGGACCGACTGGGTGCGGGCGGCGGTCGAGGGCGGCACCGACAGCACCGCGACGCCGGGGGGCGCCCCGGTCGACCCGGCCGACCCCGGGGCGGCCCCGGGGCAGCCCCCGCAGCCGGGCACCCGCAGCTGCGCGTGGCTGGAGCCGGCGGAGGAGTGGATCGACTTCATGGGCGAGTCCGCGCGCACCTACGTCACGCTCGTCGACGACATGACCGCCGACGTCCTCGCCCCCGACGCCGGGCCCGCCGACGTGGCCCAGCACCAGCAGCGCATCTTCTCCCAGATGGCCAAGGACTGGTCGCAGGCCTGGGTGAGCGGGCTCGAGGCGGTGACGACGATGGCTCAGGACGGCCTCGTGCCCGGGGTCGGCCGGCCCTCCCGCGGCGGGGCCTCGACCGGCTCCGCCGGCGTGCGCTTCACCGGCCGGGCCCCGGCTGCCGCCGGCCAGGACACCGAGGGCACGGTCTGGCCGGTCGTCGACCTGGCCGAGGGCGACGTCCCGACCGTCTCCGACCTCGTCGCGATCGAGTCGGGCGGCGCGCGGATCCCGGCCGCGAGCATCGCGACCTCCGTCGCCCCGCTGGGCGCGCAGGGGCACGGGGTCCGGCTCGCGGTCGGCGCCTCGGGATGGGCGCCCGGCCTCTACGTCGGCGAGCTCACCCCCCGGCCGGGCGCGACGCCGGTGCCCGTCCAGCTCTACATCTCGCGCGCCACCGAGGCATGACGCCGTGGTCAGGGTCGGCACGTCGCCGGAGTCCAGCCTCGGGCGCCTGGCCGAACGGCTCCTGAGCTGGGCCGAGATCTCGCTGCAGGCGGGTGACCTGGAGCAGGCGCAGGCCACGGCCGAGGAGGTCCGGGCCGTCGACCCCGACAACGAGCAGGCGGCCTCGGTCCTGCGTCGGGTCGAGGCGCGCCGCGGCGGGGCGTGGGGGGAGCGGGCGCTCATGACGCTGCTCTTCTCCGACCTCGTCGGCTCCACCCAGCTGTCGGAGCAGGTCGAGCCCGAGCGGATGGCCGACCTCTTCGCCTTCTACCGCGACGCCGTGCAGCACGCGGTGGAGCGCTACGGCGGCACCCTCGTCCAGTTCTACGGCGACGGCGTGCTGGCCGGCTTCGGCTACCCCCAGGCGCACGAGGACGACGCCCGGCGCGCGGTGCTCGCCGGCCTCGACCTCGTGGTCGCGATGCACGACGGCCGGGCCGAGCTGGCCCGGCGGGTCGGCGCCTCCGTCGGCGTCCGGGTCGGCATCCACACCGGCCGCGTCGTGGTCACCGGCGTGCGCGGGGAGTCCGACGTGCTCTCGCGCAACTCCATCCTCGGCATGACCCCCAACCTCGCCGCCCGCATCCAGGGCGAGGGGCAGCCGGGCGCGGTCGTCGTCAGCGACGTCACGCACGAGCTCGTCGACGCCGACTTCTTCACCCGCTCCCTGGGGGAGCACGCCCTCAAGGGCATCACCCGGCCGGTCGAGATCTTCGTGGTCGACCGGCCCCGCTACGCCGCCGCGCGGTTCAGCGCCGACCGGTACCGGCGCGCCGGCCTCGTCGGCCGCGAGGAGCCGGTCGAGCGGCTGCTGGGCCTGTGGCAGGCGGTGCACGCGGACCGGGCCGCCCCCGGGGCCACCGTCCTGGTCGCGGGCGAGGCCGGCATCGGCAAGTCCCGCCTCGTCGTCGAGCTGCTCGACCGGGTCCAGGCCGGCGGCGGAGGCGTCCTGGGCGCCGGCTGCCTGCCCTACTACGCCAACGTGCCGCTCTGGCCCGTGGCGCGGATGCTCGAGCGCACCCTGGGGGTGGCCGACCGGGGCGCGCCGCCGGAGGAGGTCCAGGCCGTGCTCGAGCGGCACCTGGCCACGCTGGGGCTCGACGCGGCCGCGTTCGTCCCCGTGCTCGCCCCCCTGGTGCACCTGCCGCACCCTGCCGCCTACCCGGCCCCCGAGCTGGACCCGAGCGCGCTGCTGGAGCTCACCCTCGCCCGCCTGGTGCAGTGGCTGGCCGCGGTCGCCGCGCAGGAACCCCACCTGCTCGTCGTGGAGGACCTGCACTGGGCCGACCCCTCGACCCTGGAGCTGCTCCACCGGGTCGCCACCGCCGCCCCGCCCGCCCTCCTCACGGTCGCGACGACACGCGACCCGGGGCTGGTGCCCTGGCGGGACGCGCTCGTCACCCTCGAGCTCGGGCGGCTGGAGGACGGGGCCGCCGCCCGCCTCGTGGACAACCTCAGCGGCGACAGCGCGCTCGCCGACGGCGTCCGCGACGAGATCGTGGAGCAGTCCGACGGCAACCCGCTCTTCATCGAGGAGCTGACCCGCTCCTGCCTGGCGGAGAACCGCAGCGAGCCCATGCCGCTGCGCCTGCAGGAGCTCTTCACCTGGCGCCTCAAGGCACCGGGGATCGACCTGCGGACCGTCCAGGTCGCCGCGACCGTCGGCCCGGTCTTCCGCACCTCGGTCGTCGGGCGGGTCGTCGGCGACGTCGTCGCCGTGGAGGCGCAGCTGCGGCTGCTCCTCGACGACGGCGTGCTCGAGCAGACACCGGCCGAGGGGACCTACCGCTTCCGCCACGCGCTCATGCGCGACGCCGCCTACGAGACCCAGGTGCTCGACGTCCGGCAGCAGACCCACGCGGCCGTCGCCGACGTGCTCGCCGCCTCCGGCGCGGAGCCCGCGCTCGTCGCCACCCACCTCGACCTGGGCGGGCGGCAGGCGCAGGCGGCCGAGACCTACGTCGCCGCGGCCCGGGCGGCCCAGAGCCGGGGTGCCCACCCCGAGGCCACCCGGCTGCTGTCGCGCGCGCTGGAGATCCTCGACGAGCTGCCGCCGTCGACCGGGCGGGACCTCGCGGAGCTCGGGGCCCGCATGCTGCGGGTCTTCAGCGTCAGCTCCATGCGGGGGTACGCCGCGCCGGAGGTCGAGAGCGACCACGCCCGGGCCGAGGTGCTCGCGGACGGCCTGGGCCCGCGCCCGGAGGTCGTGGCCACGGTCGTGGGGATCTACTCCTACCGGCTGACCAACGGTGACGTGCCCACGGCCCGCGACCTCACCGAGCGCCTCATCGCCATGACCCGGGACACCGCGCTGGCGTGGCTGGAGCCCGAGGTCGACGACTGCGCCGGCTTCGCCCACCTCTACCTCGGCGACCTGGCCCGCGCGCGGGACTTCTTCGAGCGCTCCCTGGCCGGCTTCGCGGCCAGGCCGGACGACGCCGACGAGGTCTGGCCCTACTGGCCCCTGCCCAACGACCCCGTCGCCGCCGCGGAGATCGGGCTGGCCTGCGTCCTGGCCCTCACCGGCGACCGGGCCGGGGCGCGCGACCACGAGCGGCGGGCGGTGGAGCGGGCCGAGGAGGTCGGCTTCCCGCGCGGCCCGTTCACGGTCGGCTTCGTCAAGACCTACGCCGCCTGGCTGCGGCAGTTCCTCGACGACGAGGAGGGCGCCCGCCGCCTCGCCGGGGAGGTCGTGGGCGTGGGGCACCGCTACGGCTACGCCTACTGGGTCGCGCTGGGGTCCGCCTACCTCGGCGGGCCGCCCGGCGGGGACCCCGAGCCGGCCTTCCTCCAGGCGACCGTGGACACCCTGCGCCTCATGGGCCACGAGGCCTTCCTGGCCTCCCTGCTGTCGCGGCTGGCGCAGCTGACCGCCCGCGCCGGCGAGAGCGCCCGCGCCCGCGAGCTCGTCGAGGAGGCGTACGCGGTCGCCGAGCAGACCGGGGAGGCGGTGCACCTCCCCGAGATCCTGCGCCGGCGGGCCGAGCTCGTGGGCCGCGACGACCCGGTGCGCGCCGCCGCCGACCTGCGCCGGGCCGTGGACGTGGCCGCCGGCCAGGGCGCGACCGTCTCGCGGCTGCGGGCGGCGGTCGACCTCGCGAGCCTGCCGGAGGGGCACCGGCCCGAGGGCTGGCGGGCCGTCCTCGCCGAGGCGCGCGCGGCGGTGCCCCCCGCCTACGACGGCCCGGAGGCGGGCACGGCCGACGCCCTCCTGGCGGGCTGAGGCGTGGCGCACGAGCGGGTCGTCGTCCTCGGCGGAGGCATGGCCGGCCTGACGACGGCCTGGGAGCTCAGCTCGGGGGCGTGGCGCGACCGCTTCGCCTCGATCACCGTCTACCAGCGGGGCTGGCGGCTCGGCGGCAAGGGCGCGAGCAGCCGCGGCCCGCACGACCGCATCGAGGAGCACGGTCTGCACGTGCTCCTCGGCTACTACGACGCCACCTTCCGGGTGCTGCGCGAGGTGTATGCCGAGCTCGACCGCCCCGCGACCGACCCGGGGTGCCCGCTGCCGACCTGGCGCGACGCCGTCGTGCCCGCCCACGACGTCGGGCTCGTCGACCTCGACGGGCCGGACGGCGCGCGCCCGTTCGTCACCCGCTTCTCCGGGGACGGGCGCGTGCCGGGGGAGCCGGGCGCGGAGGACCGGCCGCTGCGCCCGCTGGACGTGGCGGTCCGCGGGCTGCGGCTGCTCGCCGACTTCCACGGCGTCGGCGCGGTGCCGGCCCCGACCGGGCGGGTCACGCTGAGCACCTCGCCGCACCCGCCGTGGGCCGTGGACGGCGGGCCGGCCGTCGAGCCGCTGCTGCGCGCCGGGCTGCTCACCTCGCTCGCGGGAGCCGCCGTCGTCGCCGAGCGGGCCGCCGCCGCGCTGGGACCGGCGGGTCTGGGGCCCGGGATGCTCGGGCCGCTGTCCGGGGTCGTCGGCGCCGCGCGCGACCAGGCTCGTGGCGCCGTGCGCACGACGCCCCGGGCCTGGCGGACGTGGCAGCTGGTCGACCTCGTCTCCACGACCCTGCTCGGGATGGCGGCCGACGGGCTGCTGTCGGGGGAAGGGTTCGAGCGGCTCGACCACCTCGACCTGCGGGAGTGGCTGGCCCGCCACGGCGCCGCCCCCGCCACGCTCGACTCGCCGGTGGTCCGGGGCATGTACGACCTGGCCCTCGCCTACGAGGACGGCGACCGGTCCCGACCGCGCTTCGCGGCCGGGCTCGGGCTGCAGCTGGCCGGGCGGATGCTCTTCGACTGCAAGGGGTCGGTGTTCTGGCGGATGCAGGCGGGCATGGGCGAGGTGGTC
>JASKZT010000261.1 GCA_030145965.1 Ornithinimicrobium sp. | reverse complement strand
CTGCGGTCGCCCGCCCGGCCGTAGCGCTCGTCGAAGCGGCGCGCCACGACCCGGGTCTGCTCCAGGTGGGGCAGCTGGTCCTTGCCCACCGGCACGACGTTGGCCTTGCAGAAGAGGATGTCCGCCGCCTGGTGCACGGGGTAGGTGAGCATGAGGCCGCTCATCGGGCGGCCGCCGGTGGCGTCCTGCTCGGCCTTGACGGTGGGGTTGCGGCGCAGCTCGCTGTCGGTGACGAGGGAGAGGAAGGGCAGGAGCAGCTGGTTCAGCGCAGGGATGGCGCTGTGCGTGAAGATCGTCGTCCGTGCCGGGTCCAGGCCGACCGACAGGTAGTCGGTGAGGAGGGAGAAGACCCGCTCCTGCATGCTGCCGACACCGTCGCGGTCGGTGATGACCTGGTAGTCGGCGATGAGGACGAACGTCTCCAGGCCCTTGTCCTGGAGAGCGACGCGGTTGCGGAGGCTGCCGAAGTAGTGGCCCAGGTGGAGGTGGCCGGTGGGCCGGTCACCGGTCAGCATCCGGAACCGGCCGGGGTCGGTCTCCAGCTCCTGCTCGATCTGCGCGGAGCGCGCGATGCTGCGCGCCAGCGAGGCGTCGGAGGTCGAGTCGGCCAGGGCCTGGGCGGTGTCGTCCTGGGGGGCGTCGGGTGCGGTCGTCACGCCAGTGGATGGTACGGGACCACCAGGGGTCTGCTGCGACCGGTGGCGCCTCGTCGGTGGGCGCCGCCCTCCCGGTCAGCGGGGCCCGAGGGCCTCCCGCCCGGCCGGCTCCTCCCACCCGGAGGTGTCCGGCCCCTTGGGCACCACGCCCGTGGGGTTGATGTCCAGGTGCGTGGCGTAGTAGTGCGCCTTGACGTGCTCGAGGTCGACCGTCGACCCGAGGTCCCAGGTCTGCCACAGGTCGCGGGCGTAGGCCCACAGCACCGGCATCTCGGTCAGCTTCTGGCGGTTGCACTTGAAGTGGCCGTGGTAGGCCGCGTCGAAGCGGACGAGGGTCGGCCACAGCCGCACGTCGGCCAGCGTCAGCTGGTCGCCGACGAGGTAGCGACGGGTGGACAGCCGCTCCTCGAGCCAGTCCATCCGGGCCCAGAGCCGGTCGTAGGCCTCCTCGTAGGCCTCCTGCCTGCCGGCGAACCCGCACCGGTAGACGCCGTTGTTCACGTCGCGGTAGACGAGGTCGCTGACCTCCTCGATCTCGTCGCGCAGGTGCTCGGGCCACAGGTCCGGGGCGTCCGGGCGCTGGTGGTCGGTCCACTCGGTGACGAGGTCCTTGACGATCTGGTGGAAGTCGTTGGTGACGACCATGCCGGACTCCACGTCCACGACGGCCGGCACGGTGATGCCCGACTCGGGGTAGCCCTCGGGCCGCTTGTCGTAGGCGTCCTTCAGCCGCGGGATGCCGAGGACCGGGTCGACGCCGCCGGGGTCCAGGTCGAAGGTCCAGGAGTCCTCGTCGTGGACCGGCCCCGCGACCGCCATGCTGATCGCGTCCTCCAGCCCGAGCAGGTGACGGGTCAGGATCGCGCGGTGCGCCCAGGGGCAGGCGCGCGACACCGCGAGGCGGTAGCGCCCCGGCTCTACCGGGAGATCGCCATGCCCGTCCCCATCTCGGGTGATGCGGGTCTCGATGTAGCGGGCCTTGCGCTCGTAGCCTCCGTCACCGCTGACGTAGCTGCCCTGCTTGCCGGTCGTCGTCTCAGCCATGGGCGCCATCCTCCCCGACCCGTCCGAGGCGGTCCAGCAGGAGCGCCTCGGCGAGGCACACCCGCTCGAACTCGCCCAGGTGCAGGCTCTCGTTGGCGGCGTGGGCCCGGGTGTCCGGGTCCTCCACGCCGGTGACGAGGATCGCGGCCTGCGGGAAGCGCTCGGCGAAGGCCGCGACGAAGGGGATGGACCCGCCGACCCCGATGTCGACCGGCTCGACGCCCTCCCAGGCGTCGCGGAAGGCCGCGCGGGCCGCGTCGTAGACGGGCCCGCGGGCGTCGGCGGCGAAGCCGCTCCCCTCGTCGTCGAGCGTGACGCTCACCTGGCAGCCCCACGGCGCGTGGCGCTCCAGGTGCTCCTTCAGCGCCTGGTAGGCCGTGCGCGGGGACTCGGCGGGGTGGATCCGCATCGACAGCTTGGCCCGCCCGACGGGGGTGAGCAGGTTGGCGGCCCGGTCGACCGACGGGGCGTCGATGCCGATGACGGTCATCGACGGCCTGGTCCACATCCGGGACAGGAGGGAGCCGGTGCCGATCGGCGAGACGCCCTCGGCCAGACCGGAGTCACGACGCAGGTCCTCCTCGTCGTAGTCGAGGTCGGCCGCCTCCGACGTCATGAGACCGGGCACGGCCACGTCGCCCGCCTCGTCGTGCAGGGTCGCGAGCAGGCGGGTGAGGGCGGTCAGGCCGTCGGGGACGGCACCGCCGTACAGACCGGAGTGGACGCCGTGGTCGAGCGCGCGCACCTCGACGACGACGCGGACCATGCCGCGCAGGGTGGTCGTCAGCGCGGGCACGCCGAGGCGCCAGTTGTGCGAGTCCGCCAGGACGATGGCGTCGCAGGCCAGGCGGTCTCCGTGCCGCTCCAGGATCCGGGGCAGGCTGTCCGAGCCCACCTCCTCCTCGCCCTCGACGAAGACGGTGACGCCCACCGGCGGTCGGCCGCCGTGGGCCCGCAGCGCGGCGACGTGCGCCATGACGCCGGCCTTGTCGTCGGCGACCCCGCGGCCGTACAGGCGCTCGCCCACCTGGGTCGGCTCGAACGGCTCGGTGTCCCAGCCGCTCTCCCCCGGGGGCTGGACGTCGTGGTGTGCGTAGAGCAGCACCGTCGGCGCGCCGGCCGGGGCGGGCAGGTGCCCGATGACGGCCGGCTGGCCGCCCTCGCGGACGATCTCCACCTGCAGCCCCTCCGCCTGCAGCAGCTCGGCCACGGTGCGGGCGCTGTCCTCGACGTGACGCTGGTCGAAGGAGGGCAGCGACACCGAAGGGATCCTCGTGAGGGCCTCCAGGTCGGAGCGCACCCCCGGCATGAGGTCGCGCACGCGGGCGGCGAGGTCGGCGGTGCTGGGCTCGGGGTTCGGGCGCTCGTCGGTCACGGCCCGACCCTAATCCCCGGCCCCCCGGACCGCCCGCCCCGGCGCACCTGGAGGGCCGCCTACACTGGG
>JASKZT010000236.1 GCA_030145965.1 Ornithinimicrobium sp. | reverse complement strand
ACACCCGCGACGAGCCGCACGCCGACCCCGAGCGCTACCGCCGCCTGCACGTCATCGTCGGCGACTCGACGATGAGCCAGACGACGACGCTCCTGCGCGTCGGCACCACCGACCTCGTCCTGCGCATGCTCGAGGCGGGCACCGTCGTGCCCGACCTCGCCCTGGCCAACCCCGTCCAGGCCATCCGCGACATCGCCCGCGACCCCACCGGCCGCCGCGCCGTCCCCCTCGCGCGCGGCGGCACCGTCACGGCCCTGGGTCTGCAGCGCACGCTCCTCGAGCTCGCCGCGCGGCACGCCGAGCGGGCCGGCCTCGCCGCCCGCAGCCCCTACCGCGAGGTGCTGGAGCTGTGGGAGCGCACGCTGCACGCGGTGGAGACCGACGACCTTTCGCTGGTCGACACCGAGGTCGAGTGGGTGATGAAGAAGAAGCTGCTCGACTCCTACGCCGCCCGGCACGGCCTCGCGCCGCACGACGAGCGCCTCCAGCAGCTGGACCTCGCCTGGCACGACGTCCACCCCACCCGCGGCATCGTCCCGATCCTGCAGCGCTCGGGCGCGGCGCGCACCCTCGTCGACGACGCGCGCGTGGCCCGTGCGATGCACGAGCCGCCGCAGACCCGCGCCCGGCTGCGGGGCGACTTCGTGCGCGCCGCGCAGGAGCACCGCCGCGACTTCACCGTCGACTGGGTCCACCTCAAGCTGGACGACTCGGCCCAGCGCACCGTCGTCTGCAAGGACCCGTTCGCCAGCGTCGACGCCCGCGTCGACGCCCTCATCGAGCACATCCGTGGCGGTGCCGGCGGCTGAGCTCCTCAGGGGCGGCTCCCACCGGGCGCCCAGGCAGGGGTGGTTACGCTGTCCCCGGTCGACGCCGCCCCCGCGGCGTCCCGCCCACCGACCTCCTCCCGACGTAAAGGACCGCGCGTGCGTTCTCCCCGACTTCGGCTGGCCGCCCTGGCCGCCGCCCCGCTCCTGCTCCTGTCCGCGTGCAGCACCGACGGTGGCAACGGCGACGGCGCCGACCAGAGCGCCACGACCGACGACGCGGCCGCGACGTCGATGGCTCCGACGGGCGACCTGTCCGAGCTCTCGGTCGACGCCAGCGGCGACACCCCCGTCATCCAGCGCGACGGCGGCGCCTTCGCCGAGAGCGACCTGCCCTTCGTCGTCGGCGCGACCGAGGTCGAGACGGTCGAGGAGGGCGACGGCGACGAGGTCGGGGCCGACCACGAGGTGCAGGCCCGCTACGTGGCGCTCAACGGCGCCACGGGCGAGCCGTTCGCCTCCACCTTCGAGTCCGACGAGACGGTCACCATCGACCTGGGCAACGAGATGCTCTTCCCGGCCTTCCTCGAGGAGCTGCCCGGGCGCTCGGCCGGCGAGACGCTGCTCATGGCGATCCCGGCCGAGGCCGGCTTCGGCCCGAGCGGCAACCAGCAGCTGGGCGTCGGCCCGCAGGACTCGCTCGTCTTCTACATGGAGATCGTCTCCTCCGCCGCGCCGCTGACCGAGGCCACCGGCGAGGCCGTGGAGCCCGAGGAGGGCCTGCCCGAGGTCGAGGCCGACGGCCAGTCGCCCGCGACCATCACCATCCCCGAGGACGCCGAGGAGCCGACCGACCTGGTCGTCCAGCCGCTCATCCGGGGCGAGGGCGCGGAGGTCCAGGCCGGCCAGACCGTCAAGGTCCACTACACCGGCGTGACGTTCTCCGACGGCGAGATCTTCGACGAGTCCTACCAGCGCGGCGAGCCCACCGAGTTCCCCATCGGCGTCGGCCAGGTCATCCCCGGCTGGGACGAGGGCCTCGTCGGGCAGACCGTCGGCTCCCGCGTGCTCCTCGTCATCCCGGCCGAGCTGGCCTACGGCGAGGCGCCGGAGGCCCCGGAGGACACCGACGGCGCCACCGCGACCGCCACGCAGCCCCCCGCGCACGAGCTCGCCGGTGAGACCCTGGTCTTCGTCGTCGACATCCTCGGCGCCTACTGAGCCACCACACCCACACAGGAGGAACGCATGACGGACAGCCCCTTCGGCGAGGTCAGGAAGGCCAAGCCCGAGATCGACTTCCCCGGCGACACGCCCCCCGGCGAGCTCGTGGTCGAGGACGTCGAGGTCGGCTCCGGCGAGGAGGCCAGCGCTGGGCGCACCATCTCCGCCCACTACGTCGGCGTGGCCTGGTCCACCGGCGAGGAGTTCGACGCGTCCTGGAACCGTGGCGAGCCGCTGACCTTCCAGGTCGGTGTCGGTCAGGTCATCCAGGGCTGGGACCAGGGCCTGCTCGGGATGAAGGTCGGCGGACGCCGCAAGATCACCATCCCGCCGCACCTGGGCTACGGCGACCGCGGCGCCGGCGGCGCGATCAAGGGTGGGGAGACCCTGATCTTCGTCGTCGACCTCGTCGACGTGCGCTGAGGCTCCTCAGCCCCGCTCGCGCCCCCGTCACCCGTCGCGGTGACGGGGGCGCAGCACGTGCAGGTCGAGGTCGACCGAGAGGTGCTCGAAGGCCGCGATGCCGCGGCTGGAGTTGCCGTGCTCGTCCAGGCGGGGTGAGTAGGTCGCGAGCCCGAACCGGCCGGGCACGGCACCGATGATGCCGCCGCTGATGCCGCTCTTGGCCGGGATGCCGACCGAGGAGACCCAGTCCCCGGCGGAGTCGTACATGCCGCAGGTGAGCATGACCGACAGGACGTGACGGGCCGCCTGCGAGCTGAGCACCCGCTCCTCGGTCCCTGGGACGACGCCGTCGTTGGCCAGCGTCGCCCCGATGCGGGCCAGCTCCACGGTGCTCACCGCCAGCGCGCACTGGCGCGTGTAACCGTCGACGACGTCGTGCGGCTCGTCGGGCAGCTCGGAGAGGGCCTTGACCAGGTGGGCGATGCCCAGGTTGCGGTGCCCGTCCTCCATCTCCTGGCGGTAGGAGGCCTCGTCGACGTGCAGCTCGTGCCCGGTCATCCGCGAGAGCGCCTCGCGGATGCGCACGAAGCGGTGGGCCGCGTCGTCGCCGGCGACGAGGGAGTGCGCGGTGAGGGCGCCGGCGTTGATCATCGGGTTGGCCGGGCGGTTGGAGCCGTCGTCCAGGCTGATCCGGTTGAAGGCGTCGCCGGAGGGCTCGACGTCGATGTGCCGCAGGACCTCCTTCATGCCGACGCTGTCGATCGCCAGGCCGTAGACGACGGCCTTGCTCAGCGACTGGATCGGGAAGCGGTGGTCGGCGTCGCCGGCGCGCCAGACGTGCCCGTCGACGTCGACGAGGGCCACGGCCGTGCGCTCGGGGTCCGCCTCCGCGAGCACCGGCAGCTCGTGCAGCTCCCCGGCGTCGTCGTCCCGGACCCGCTCCAGCAGCTCGTCGAGATAGGCCGTGAGGTCGTGCTCGGGAGAGGGCATCTGCCCACCCTAGGCGTTCGTCGCCCGCGCGGCGTGGGCGCCCGCCACCGCCGCCGCCAGGAAGGACGCGGCGTCGTCGTCCAGCCCGCGGCCCATCGTCGACAGCCGCACGGGCACCGCGCGCAGGGCCGCCAGCAACCCGTCCACGTCGACCGGCACCGGCCGCAGGTGCGGCGCCCGGCCGGCCAGGTCCGCGACCTGGCCGGCGACCTGCTCCAGCGTCGCGTCGGTCGCCGCGCGGCCGGTGCGCCCGGCCGGCACGGGGACATCGGCGGGATGGGCGAGCACCCGGCCGTAGGCGGTGGCGCTGTGGTGCGACAGCCCCCGGTGCCGCGGTCGGGCGTCGGCCTCGGAGACCCGCAGCGAGGCGACCGGCAGGCCGCCGAGGACGGCGGCCGCGTTGAGCGCCTCCCCGGCGGAGACCCCCGAGAAGCCCCAGCGGGTGCCGGTGCCCAGGTTGCCCGGGCCCTGCGCGACGACGGCGACGTCGGCGCCCGCGACGAGCCGAGCCGCCAGGAGGGCGCTGTGCACGGTGACCGCCTCGAGGTCGCCGCCGTAGGCCTGCCCCGCGGTCACCACGGCCTCCAGCCAGCCCGCCGCGCGCAGCTCGGCGCACGTCCGGGAGAAGGCTGCCGGCAGCGCACCGCCGTCGGTCATGACGTGGACGACGCGGGCGCCCGGGCGCTCGGCCCGGATGCCGGCCAGCACCGCGGGCAGCGCCGAGTGCAGGTCCGCGGCCACCACCGGCAGCCCCGCGAGGTCGTCGGCGTCGCGCAGCACCTCGTGGTGCTCGCCCTCGGGGTCGTCCACGCCGAGGACCATCGTCTGCAACGGCGTGTAGCGGGCCTTGACCAGGTGACCCGGCCCGTCGGGACGCCGCACCGGCCAGGCCGCCGGGCGGTCGGGCACGGCGACGACCACGGCATACCCGCCGGTGCCGAGACCGCGCTCGAGCGCGGTGACGTTGAGCAGCACCCGGTCGCCCGGCACCGGCGTGCCGACGACGTCGGGGTAGGCGAGGGCGCGCACGGTCCCGAGGGTCTCGACCTCGACCGACAGCTCGACCACGCCCGGCCACCCGCCGAGCACCTCGACGACCGTCGCCTCGCGCCACTGGATCACGGGGGCAGCGTAGGCCAGGGGCGCGCCCGGCCCGCGGGGACGCGGCCGGCCCGACGGGCGCTCGCACAGGTGTCTAGTAGCCTTCGGCCCATGCCTGCACCCAGCACCGGGGCCAAGGGTCCGTCACCGGCGGCCGCGAAGACCGAACGGCTGCTCAACCTGGTCATCGCCCTGCTGTCGACGCGCCAGCCCCTCTCGCGGGCCCGCATCCGGGAGGCCGTCCCGGCCTACAGCGACAACGACGAGGCCTTCGAGCGGATGTTCGAGCGCGACAAGGACGAGCTGCGCGCGCTCGGCATCCCGCTGCGCACCGAGCCGATCGACCCGTTCTTCGACGACGAGCCGGGCTACCGCATCGACCAGCGCGAGTACGCCCTGCCTGAGCTCGCCTTCGAGCCCGACGAGCTGGCCGTCATCGGCCTGGCCAGCCGCGCCTGGAGCCAGGCCAGCCTCGCAGGACCGGCGGCGCAGGCGCTGCGCAAGCTCGAGGCCGCCGGGGTCGTCCGCGACGAGGCATCGGTCGCGGGCATCGAGCCGCTGCTGCGCACGAGCGAGCCGGCCTTCGAGACCGTCCGCGACGCCGTGCTCTCGCGCACGCCGATCCGCTTCGACTACCGCGGCGGCACCGGCGACCTCACCGGCCGGCACGTGCGGCCCTGGTCGCTGACCAGCTGGCACGGCCGGTGGTACGTCACCGGCCACGACCTCGACCGCGACGCGCCCCGCGTCTTCCGCCTCGACCGCGTCAGCGGCGTCCCCTCCCGTGCCGGACGGCCCGGGGGGTATGCCGTGCCCGCCGACCTCGACGCGCTCGCCATGATCCGGGCCGCCTCCGGCGACGACGGCTCTGCCGCGGCGGGCGCGACCGCCCGGGTGCTCGTCCGCGACCGTGCGGCCAGCTCGCTGCGGCGCGCCGGCACGGTGGTCGCGGGGGAGCCGGCACCGGAGGGCTGGGACCTGCTCGAGGTGCGGGTGCGCAGCCTGCGGGGCCTCGCCGAGGAGGTCGCCGCCGCCGGCGCCGACGCACGGGCCGTCGAGCCTCCCGAGCTGCAGGCCCAGGTCCGGGGGCTGCTGAGCGGCGTCGTCGAGGCGCACGAGGAGGACGGCCGATGAGCACCTACGAGAGCGCGACCGCCCGGCTCGGCCGGCTGCTGACCATGGTCCCGTGGCTGCTCAACCGCCAGGGGATCGACCTGGCCGAGGCGGCCGCCGAGCTGGGCGTCAGCGAGCAGCAGGTGGTCGACGACCTCCAGGTCCTCTTCGTCTGCGGCACGCCGGGGCACTACCCGGACGACCTCATCGACGCCCAGTGGGAGGGCGGTCGGGTCTTCGTCTCCAACGCCGACTCGATCGCCCGGCCGCTGCGGCTGGGCCGGGACGAGGCGCTGGCGATCGTCGTCGCGCTGCGGGCGCTGGCCGCCACCCCGGGCCTGGCGCAGAGCGACGCCGTCGACCGGGCGCTGGCCAAGCTCGAGCAGGCCGCGGGCGACGCGGCCGGCCTCGAGCAGGGCGGGCAGGTGAGCGTCGACCTCGAGCCCACCCTGCCGGCCGGCCTGGTGGCCGACGTCCGACGCGCGCTGACCGAGGGCCGGCGGGTCCACCTGCGCTACCACGTGGCCAGCCGGGACGAGACGACCGAGCGCGACGTCGACCCGCTGCGCGTCGTCTCGGTCGACGGCCGGTGGTACCTCGAGGGCTGGTGCCACCGCGCCGCCGGGGTGCGCCTCTTCCGCCTCGACCGGGTCGAGCACCTCCGTGTCCTCGACGAGCCGGCCGCCCCGCCCCAGGACCTGCCCGAGCGCGACCTCTCCCGCGGCGCCTTCCTCGGCTCGCCGGACGACCTCACGGTCACCCTGCGCCTCGAGCCGGGGTCGACGTGGGTGGCCGAGAGCTTCCCCGTCGAGTCGGTGACCGAGCGCGAGGGTGGCCGGCTGGAGGTGTCGATGCGGGTCGGCGACCCGCGCTGGCTGCACCGTCTCGTCCGCCGCCAGGGCGGGGGCGTGCGGGTCGTCGCCCCGCCCGAGGTGGCCGCCGAGGTCGCACGTCAGGCGCGCTCCGCGCTGGCCGGCACGATTCCCGCCGGGGATGCCGAGCAGGTCTAGACTGAGCGTGACCATGTCCGCCCGCGCGGACGGACCGTCCTCGTGAGGTGAGACCAACATGCGCATCCAGATCTGGCACGTCGTCGTCCTGATCGTCGCCTTCGTCCTGCTCTTCGGCTGGAAGAACATGCCGAGCGCGGCGCGCAGCCTCGGTGAGTCCATGCGCATCTTCAAGACCGAGGTCGACCAGATGAAGGACGAGAACGAGGCCCGCAAGGACCGCAAGGCCGGGGAGCCGCCGGTGCCGGGCGCGACCACCGACCGCGTCGACCCCGCCCGCGCGGACACCGCGCAAGAGGACTACCGCCGGCTCGAGGGCCGCCGCGACGAGGGCACGACCCGGCCCTGAGCACCCCACCGCACGACCGACCACGACGACCCCGGGCGGAGGACATGGCGCGCGCCACCCGACGGCAGAAGGACCCCGACGGCCGTATGACGCTCGGGGCGCACTTCCGCGAGCTGCGCAACCGCCTCCTGGTCAGCGTCGTGGCGATCGCCGCCCTGGCCGTGGTCGGGTGGTACTGGTACGACGAGATCATCACGTTCGTCATGGCCCCGATCCAGGCGGTCGGCGAGGAGCGTGGCGACGACCTCGTCACCCCCCGCTTCCAGAACATCACCGAGCCCTTCGCGATGCAGCTCAAGGTCGCCATCTTCTCCGGCATCCTGCTGGCCAGCCCGGTCTGGCTGTGGCAGTTCTGGGCCTTCCTCCTGCCCGGGCTCAAGCCCCGGGAGAAGCGGATCGCCCTGGCCTACTTCGCCATCAGCATCCCGCTGTTCTTCGCCGGTGCCTTCCTCGCGGCCTACACCTTCCCGCGGCTCGTGGCGATCCTGCTCGGCTTCACCCCCGACGGGCTGGCGAACCTGCCGGGCGCCACCGAGTTCCTCTCCCTGTGGCTCTTCTTCCTCCTCGCCTTCGGCCTGGCCTTCCTCCTGCCGGTCGTCCTCGTGGCGCTGAACCAGATGCGGATCCTGTCCGCGCGCAACATGCTGCGCAGCTGGCGGGTCACGCTCTTCGGGATCCTCGTCTTCTCCGCCTTCATGACCCCCGACCCCTCGGCCTGGACCATGCTGGCCATGGCCGCACCGGTCTTCCTGCTCTTCTGGTGCGCCGTGGCCGTGGCCTTCCTCCTGGAGCGCCGCCGGCCCGGCCGCGGCACGGACGCCGCCGACCGCTACGCCGGCCTGGCGCCGGACGAGGCCACCCCCCTGCGATGAGGTATGCCGTCGCGCACGGCCGCAGTGCGGGGCGCGGGGGCGCGGCCGTGCTCGGCGCG
>JASKZT010000231.1 GCA_030145965.1 Ornithinimicrobium sp. | reverse complement strand
GACGCCTCCTGGGGAACGTAGCGGGGCCAGGTCACCGGACGGAAGGAACTTGACGAAACCTTCGCCGGGGCGGTCGTCGTCGCCAGCACGGTGCGCGTCCGGTGCGGGAAGGGTCAGGGGTCGCGGGGGTCGGGAGAGGGAGCGCAGGCGCGGTGGACGTAGGCGTGGAGGGCGGCGCGCAGGCCGTCGCTCGCGGCGACGACGACCGGGCCCGGCACGCCGTCCAGCTCGACGGCGACCCGCAGGCGGGTGCCCTGCTTGTCCTCGGCGACGGCATGGGCGTCGCAGCGGCTGGGCACGAGGTGGAGCGGCACGGTGGCGGCGCCGCCGTCCGGCACCGCCAGGTCGACCACGCGCCCCTGCGCCAGGTGGTCCCCGGTGCCCGGGTCGACGTGCTGCAGGAGCGTGCTGCCGCTCACGCCGAGGATGCGCACCCGCCCCGAGGCCGCGCGGTCGTGCACCTCCACGTCGAGGTCCAGCCGGGCGACGAGGTGGTCACCGCGCTGCACCTCCCCCAGGTCGTCGCGCAGCGAGAGCGTCACCATGCTCGCGACCTCCTGCGCGAAGCACTCCGCGACGTGCACCCTCGCGACCTGCTCGTGCCCGTCGTCGGCGGGCACCCGCGCCGTGCCCCGTGCGCCGTCCGGCAGCCGGTAGTCGACGTGCACGGTGTGCCGGGCCGGGACCCCGTCGCACACCGCGCCGCCCAGGACCACCGGCATCGCGACCCGCCGCCCGGCACCCAAGACGCTCCCCTGCTTGGGGTAGGGCATCGGGGAGACGAAGGCGGCCGAGACCAGGGTCATCCGCTCGACCACGACGTCCTCGGTGCCGGCGTTGGCCAGGGTGACGAGCACCTCCCGCTCCGCGACGCCCATCCGCGACTGCGACAGCGTGGCGCTCAGCGCCGGCGGCCCCGGACCGTCCTCCGGTGAGCAGCCGCCCGCCAGCCCCGCCAGCAGCGCGAGCGCCGCCGGCACCGGCCGACGACGGCAGGTGCTCGCGCTCCTCGCCCGGGCCGTCGTCGTGGTCCTCACCCCCAGCGTCGCATCGGGCCGCCACCTTCGTCGGGACGGTGACCTCGGACGTTGTCATACTCGACACGTGGTGTCCCGCGGAGCAGTCGTCGTCGGCGCCGGCCCGAACGGGCTGGCGGCGGCCGTCACCCTCGCCCGGGCGGGCGTGAAGGTCACGGTCCTGGAGCGCATGGACGCCCTGGGGGGAGGGGCGCGGACCGCCGAGGTCACGCTGCCCGGCTTCCGCCACGACATCTGCTCGGCCGTGCACCCCATGGCCTACGCCTCGGCCTTCTTCGACCGCTTCGGCCTGCGCGAGAGGGTCCGCTTCGTCGACCCGGAGATCCCCTACGCCCAGGGCATCGACCCCCACCGCGTGGTCGTCGCGCTGCGCGACCTCGACGCCACCGCCGCCTCCCTGGGTCCTGACGGGGCGGCCTTCCGCCGGCTGCTGCGGCCCTTCGTCGACCAGCCGGCCCTCGTCTCCCGCCTCGTGGGCGACACCCCGCTGCGGGTGCCGCCGCACCCCCTGGGCATGGCCCGGGTCGGCCTGCCCGTCCTCGAGCAGGGCTCCCCTCTGTGGAACCGCCGCTGGCGCACCGAGGAGGTGCCTGCGCTGCTCACCGGTGCGATGGCGCACCCGATCCAGCCCATGCCCTCCCTCGGCTGGGCCGCCGCGGGCCTGGTGCTGGCGGCCACCGCGCACATGGGCGGCTGGCCGATCCCGGTGGGCGGCAGCCAGTCCATGGTGGACGCGATGGTCGAGGACGCGCGCGCCCACGGCGCCGAGCTCGTCACGGGGCATGACGTCACCTCCCTCGACGAGCTCGGCGACGCGCAGGCCGTCATCCTCGACGTCAGCCCGCGGGCGCTGGCCGACATCGCCGGCGACCGCCTCCCCGACCGCTACGTGCGCCGGCTCCGGCGCTACCGCTACGGCGGCGCGGCGGCCAAGGTCGACTACGCCCTCTCCGGCCCCGTGCCCTGGGTGGACGAGCGGCTGCACCGCGCCGGCACCGTCCACCTCGGCGGCACCCGGGCCGACATGCGCGGGGCCGAGGCGGCCATCGCCCGTGGCGAGCACCCGGCGCGCCCCTTCGTGCTCGTCTCCCAGCCCTCGACCTTCGACGCCAGCCGTGCCCCCGAGGGGAAGCACGTCCTCTGGGGCTACACGCACGTGCCCGCCGGCTCCACGCTCGACCCCACCGAGGCGGTCACGCGCCGGATCGAGCAGTTCGCCCCCGGCTTCCGCGACCTCGTCCTGGCCACGTCGGCGCGCTCGGCCGCCGACCTGGAGGCCTACAACCCCAACTACGTCGGCGGCGACATCGCCGTCGGCGAGGTCGGCGTGCGTCAGCTCGTCGCCCGGCCGGTCCTCTCGCTCGACCCGTGGCGCACCCCGGGCCGCGGGATCTACCTCTGCTCCTCGGCGACCCCGCCCGGCCCGGGCGTGCACGGCGTCCCCGGCTGGCGCGCCGCGCTGTCGGCCCTGCGCCACGAGTTCGGCGTCGACGAGGAGCCCGACCTCGCCCCCGCCCCCCTCGCCCCGCAGACGTAAGGAGCCCCATGGCCGTCAACACCCGCTTCGTCGCCGCCTCGCCCGACGCCGTCTTCGAGGTCCTGGCCGACGGCTGGCTCTTCCCTGTCTGGGTCGTCGGCGCCTCGCGGATGCGCGCCGTCGAGGAGGCCTGGCCGCAGGTCGGCGCCAAGATCCACCACTCGGTCGGCGCCTGGCCGGTCCTCATCGACGACTACACCGAGGTGGTCGAGTGGGACCCCCCGCGGCGGGCCACGCTGCGGGCGCGGCTGTGGCCGATCGGCGAGGCCAGGGTCGAGCTCGACGTGCAGCCGGCCGAGGGTGGCTCCGCTGTCACCATGACGGAGACGCCGACCAGCGGCCCCTTCGCGATCGCGCCGCGCCCGGTCGTCGACCTCTCGGTCACGATGCGCAACACCGAGACGCTGAACCGGCTCGCCTACCTCGCCGAGGGCCACGCCGGCCGGTAGGCGGCGCAGGCCTCGCCAGGGCGGGCCACCGGGCCCGCGCGGCGGGCCGCACCCGGCTCAGGCCGGCGGTCGCCCCTGCGGCATGGTCGGAGCGTCGTCAGGGCGTGCCCCGGAGGCGTCGTCCGGCTCCGGCACCTCGTCCGCCATCGACAGGTAGCGGGCCAGGGCCAGCCCGCTGGCCCTGCGCACCAGGCCCGGCACGAGACGCTCGCCGAGCGCGGCCGCCTGCGCGAGCGGGGTCGGCGCGAGGATCGTCTCGGGGTCGCGCGGCAGGGCGCGCAG
>JASKZT010000217.1 GCA_030145965.1 Ornithinimicrobium sp. | reverse complement strand
TCGCCGAGGGCCAGCACGGTGCCCGGCTCGGCCTCGGCGATCTGCTGCACGCTCTCGGCGGTGCTGCGGGGGTCCCCGTCGGGGACGACGACCACGCGTGCGCCGGCCGCCCGGGCGGTGCCGACCGCGGCGAGGTCGGTGTCGTCCCCCGTCGTGAGGACGACCACGTCGTCCAGCGGGGTCGGCGGGGCGGTCGCCGGGAGCGCGTCCCGGTCGGCCTGGACCGGTCCCGGGACCGCGGCACCAGAGGTGCTGGCGGCGTCGTCGGCACCGGAGGACCCCTGCGTCGTCGGCACGAGCAGCTCCGGGGCGTCGGGGGAGAGGGTGGCGAGCCGCTCGAGCGCCGCGTCGGCGTCGACCGTGACCGCACCGGCGTCGAGGCCGAGCACCTGCGCCAGGGCCGCGTCGTCGGCGGGTGCGACCACGTCGACGCCCGGGTCGTCGACGGCCCCGAGGACGAGCGCGACCTGGGCGCCCAGCCGGTCCAGCTCCTGCGTCACGCCCTCTCCGTCGACGAGCACGGGCACGCCGAGGACGGCAGCGGCCGAGGCGCCCCGCAGCTGCTCCTCCTGCGCCGCCAGGACCACGACGGGCGCCTGGTCGAAGAGCTGCTGGGACAGGGCCAGGGCCCGGGCGGCGGGGGAGCCCCCGGGCAGGACCGCGGTGGCCGAGGGCTCGGCCGGGGTCGAGGTCAGCGCCTGCTCGGCCGCGTCGTCGCCCTCCTGGTCGTCGCCGCCGTGACCGGGGCCGTCGACCTGGCCCCCGGGCCCGCCACCGGTCCCGGCCGCGCCGTCCCCTCCGGAGCCCTCGCACCCGGCGAGGACCAGCGCCGCCGCGACGGCGACCGCCGTCCCGGCCCGGCGGACCGTCCTGGCTGACCCCTGCATGCGCATCCTCTTCCTGCTCCGGCGTCGGCCGCGCCCACCCTGCTCCGACGACGGCCACGCCCACCGTATCGGTCGGGACCGACGGGCCCGGGGAGGCGGGTCGGCGGCGTCGCGGAGCGCGCTGCCTCCCTCAGCCGGCCGCGCCGAGCCCCTCGTCGGCGGACCCGGCGGAGCCGCGCCCGCCGACCAGGCGGGCGGCCAGCTCGCTGACCGTGCGCTCGCGGGCGACGGTGCGGTCCAGCGGCTCGTCGGCGTGGGCGCCGGCCACGGGCTGCACCATCACCTCGTCCACCCCGTGGAGGGTGGCCAGCTCGCGCACGCGGTCGGCGACGTCGTCGGCGGTGCCCACGAGCCAGGGCTCGGCGACCGCGGCGAAGTCGGCCCGGCCGATGGGCAGCGGCTCGGCCAGCGCCTCCTCGACGGTCAGGGTGGCGCGCTGGCGCATCGGGCCGGGCACCCGCAGGGAGGCCATCATGTGCTGGAAGGGCAGGGCGAGCGCCCGTGCCTCCTCCTCGGTGTCGGCCACGACGGCGTTGACGGTGAGGAAGGTCGTCGGCTCGCCCTGACCTGCCCAGGTCGAGCGGTACAGCTCCAGCGCCTCGGCCGTGCCCCGCCCGGCGAAGTGGTGGGCGAAGACGTAGGGCAGCCCCAGGCTGCCCGCCAGCCGGGCGGAGTAGTCGGAGGAGCCGAGCAGCCAGACCGGTGGTGCGGCCGACGCCGACGGCGTCGCGGTGATCGCGTGCTGGCGCGAGCCGATCTGGACCGCCGCGCCCTCGGGGTCCATGAACGCCAGGACCTGCTGGACGTACTCGGGGAAGCGCTCCACGACGTCCTGCTCGCCCGCGCCGCCGCGCAGCGCCCAGCTGGTCACGGGGTCGGTGCCAGGGGCGCGACCGATGCCGAGGTCGACCCGGCCCGGGTAGGCGGCCTCCAGCAGCGCGAACTGCTCGGCGACGGCGAGGGCGGCGTGGTTGGGCAGCATGACCCCGCCGGAGCCGACGCGCATCCGCCGGGTCGCGGCGGCGAGCAGGGCGACGAGGACCGGCGGGCTCGTCGAGGCGACCGCCCGGGTGTTGTGGTGCTCGGCGACCCAGTAGCGCCGCACCCCGGCGTCGTCCGCGACCACGGCGAGACGGCGGGCGGCGTGCAGCGCCTGCGCGGTGGTCTGCCCCGTGCGCACCGGCACGAGGTCGAGGACGGACAGGGCGGGGACGGTCGAGGTCGCGGGCGTCATACGCGATCCAACGCGGTGCGCCGCCGGGGCCTTCCCCGGCGCCGGGTCAGCGGACCAGCCAGTAGATGACCAGGGCGACCAGGGCCAGCGCGACGACGATCGTGGGGGCCAGCATCGGGAAGCTGCGACCCGCTCCGTCACCCCTCTCCTCGGGCAGCTGGTTGCGGGGGGTCTCGTCCTGCGGGTGCTGGCTCATCGCTCCTCCTCGGCCGGCGGGGCGGGCCGGTCGGCCCGTCCCGCCACCGTACGTCCGGACCGGGGCACCGGCGAGCGGACCGGCCCCGCCCGGTCGTCAGGACCCGAGCAGCCAGTACAGGTCGGTCCGCAGGGTGGAGGGGTCGGTCTCCGGCGTCGGCTCGGTGACGTAGGTCTCCCAGTAGGCCGGGCCCGGGCGCCGCCCCTGCTCGTCGATCCAGGCCGCGAGCGCCCCCCAGCTGCGCGCGAGCTCGTCGTAGGGGCCGAGGTGGGTCAGCCGGGCGACCTCCCCGCCGGGCAGCGTGCTGACGACGACCTCGCCGTCGCCCTGGGCCGGTGCGTCGGTCGTGAAGCCGACCTCGAGGTCCATCGTGTCCCCGGGCGGCGAGAGGTAGTAGCCCACCGCCTCGCGCGGGACCACGCCCTGCTCGGCCAGCACGGAGGCGACGAGGGGGTAGGCGCGGTCGAAGAGGTGGGGCAGCTCCTCCATCCGGGCGCTGTCCCGCACGACGGCGGTCGGCACCGCCTCGCGGTGGACGATCTCGGGGGAGGTGGCCGGGTCTGTGGTCTCCATGCCAGGAGTCTGGCAGGCCGGACCGTGCCCGCGCAGGCCGCCTCAGGCCTCCCCGGCGTCGGCGCGACGCAGGACCAGGCGGGTCCAGGCGCCGAGGAGGATGCGGTCGTCCTCGTCCACCTGCACGCGGCTGCCGCGCTCCAGCGGCTCGGTGGGCAGCGGCCGGCCGACGGTGGCGACGTAGGTGCCGTTGGAGGTGTCGAGGTCCTCGACCCACCACCGGCCGCCGTCCCCGGTCAGCTGCGCGTGCCGCACGGACACGCCGGCGTCGGTCCCCGCGTCGAGGTCGGGGTGCAGGCCACGCTCGACGTTGGTCCGGCCGACGACCACGCTGGAGCCGGTCAGGGGCACGATGTCCGGCGGGCCGGCCTCGGGCACCGGCTGGTCGCTGCCGCGGGTGGCGTACCAGCCGTGGTCGACCCACACCTCGGCCACCCACGGCCCCTCGTGCACGCGGGAGGGGGGCCGGTGCCCTGGCGCCGGGTGGGCGGCCCGGGTGCGTGCCGGGTCCGGGGGCGAGGGCGGCGGCACCTCGACGCGCACCTGCAGGTCGTCGGCGTCGAGGCCCACCTCCTCGGCCGTCGTCGGCAGCTCGATGTCGTCCGCGTCGCGGCGGGGGTCGACGGCGGCCGCCAGCGGCTCCGCGGCCTGCAGCGCGGTGGGGAGTGCGGGGGCCTCCTCGCCGCCGCCGGGCGCGCGGTCGGGGCGGGGCTCGCTGCCGGTGACGAAGTCGTAGCCGCACGAGCCGCAGAAGGCGACGTCGCCGACGTTGGTCGCGTGGCAGTAGGGGCACTCCACGGCCGTCCGGTCGAGGTCGTCGCTGTCGACCGGTCGCGCCGGATCGACCCGGTGGCCCTCCACGCCGCTCACGCGTCCGGCCTCAGCTGGGCGAGGTAGGCCTCCTGCGCCGCGACGAGCGCGGAGGCGCGCTGGACGTCTGCGGGACGGGTGTGCAGCGACTCCTTGGCCGCCGTCAGCATCCCGGCCAGGTCGACGCTGGTCGGGGCACCGCAGCCGGCCAGCGTCTTGGCGAGGCGCTCGGCCCGGTCGGCGAGGTCGGCGTACCGCGCCAGCGCCGCCGCGTAGGTGGCGTGCGCCTGGTCCAGCGACCGGCCGACCCGCTCGAGGTTGGTGACGTAGGCCGCCAGCTCCTCCTCGGCGTCCGGCACCTCGCCGAGGGCCGTGACGTCGGGGATGCCGAGCCGGGGTGCGGGCTGGAGCGTGTCGAGGACGCGCTGGGCCAGGCTGCGCACCGCCTCGCCGCGGGCGACGAGGTGGGCGCGCTCGCGCTCGGCCTGCGCGCGGTCGGCGTGCTCGTGGGCGTGGCTGACCGCGCTCACGATGACGCCGCGGTCGACCGCCGCGAGGCGTGACTCCAGCTCGCCGAGAGCGGACAGGTCGAGGCCCGCACCGTCCCGGCCCGCGGAGAGGTCGTCCTCCACCGCCGTCAGCCGCGCGCCGAGGTCGCCCGCGGCGTGCCCGTCCAGCTCTTCGAGGGCCTCCCGGACCCGTTCGGTCTCGTGCCCGAGGCGGGTGAGGCGCTGGTCGAGCGCCACGTCCTCCTCCGCGCCCACCCGGGCCCGCAGCGAGGCGGCCAGGGCGTCCGAGAGCCGCAGCCCGTCGGGCAGCGGCAGCGCGAGGGCCTCCGCGTCACCGTCCGGCTGCTCCAGGACGCCCCAGATGAGCTGGGCGAGCCACTCCCGCTGCCCGGTGCCGGCGCGCACCTCCTGCCACGTGGCGAGGAGCAGGTCGTGCCGCTGGGCGATCGCGTGGTAGAGCGTCATCGAGGCCGTGACGTCGGCGAGGAGCGCGTCCCGGTCGTCGTGCGTGCGGGTCAGCCCGTCCAGGGCCCGCAGCTCGTGCTCACGGCGCAGCCGCCAACGGGCCAGCTCGGAGAGGAAGCGGTCGGCCGCCTCGTCGGCCGGCGCGAGGCCGGGCTGCGCCGGGGGCGGCGGCGCGGCGACATACCGGCTCACGCGCCCTCCTGCGCGGTCGCGGGGACCGGCACGGGCACGCGGGGTATGCCGTCCTCGCCCACCTCGAGACCACGCTCGCGCACGACCCGGCGGTCGACGTCGGCGGGCGGCACGACGGCCGTGCGCAGCAGGGCCGCGGCGCGGGTGCGCACCGAGAAGCGCTCGCGCAGGAGGTCCAGCTGCCCGTCGAGGGCGACCTGGTCCGCGCGGTGCGTCGCGTCGTGGGCGAGATCCAGCGTCAGGCCGAGCAGGTCGAGGTCGTCGACGATGCGCAGCAGGGGAGCGGGCTTCCCGGCGACGGCGTGGCCGCCCGCGAAGCCGTCGGGCAGGCGCTGGAAGGCCCCGACCGACTCGGCCAGCCAGGCCACGGTGCGCGCGGCGACCTCCCGCACGGGCTCGGTCGAGGAGAGCTCGAGCAGGTCCCGGGCGCTGCGCAGCGCGCGGCAGATGCGCACCCGCAGGACGGGGGACACGTCGGGACCGGTCAGCAGGCGCTCCTGCTCGTCGATGGCGGTGCACAGATGGTCGACGTCCGGGACGTCGGAGGGACGGGTCACGGGAGCACCCCCTTCCGGGTGAGAGTCCATTCATACCGCACCAGGCGGGCCGGATGAGACGGTCGGCCGGAGGACGTCGTCCCGACCGCGGCGGACCCGCCCCTGCCCGACGCTCCGCGGCCGGCTGGGTGACAATCGGGGGGTGAGCACCCTCCCGCGCCGGCTCGACGAGCTGCAGCGCCGGCGGCCCTGGCTGGGGTTCCCGGTGGCGGTCGTCTACAAGTTCATCGACGACCACGGCGTCTACCTGTCGGTGCTCATCACGTATTACGGCTTCCTGGCGCTGTTCCCGATGGTGCTGCTGCTCACCTCGCTGCTGGGCTTCGTCCTGGACGGCCAGCCCGAGCTGCGCCGGCAGATCCTCAGCACCGCCGTCAGCCAGTTCCCCGTCATCGGGCGGGAGATCGGCGGCGAGGGCTTCGGCGGCAGCACGACCGCCGTCGTCATCGGCGGCGTGGTCGCGCTGTGGGCCGCGATCCGCGCCTCCCAGGCGACGCTGCACATGATGAACATCTGCTGGGCCGTGCCCCGCCACCAGCGCCCCGACCCCCTGCGCTCGCCCATCCGGGCGCTCCCGCTCATCGCGCTCTCCGGCCTGATGCTGCTCGGCACGACGGTCGGTACCGTCCTGGCGACGTCGGCGGGCGCGTACGGCGTCGAGCTGCGCCAGATGGTGCCGCTCCTGGTCACCGGCTTCAGCTTCCTCGTCGCCCTGCTCGTCTTCGCCCTCGGGATGTGGATGGGCACCTCCTACCCGCTCACCCTGCGCGACGTCCTGCCCGGGGCGCTCGTCGCGGCGGTGGGGTGGCTGCTGCTGCAGCGCTTCGGGATCGCCTACTCCAACCAGATCGTGAGCCGGGCCGGCGACACCTACGGCGTCTTCGCCTTCGTCCTGGGTCTGGTCGTCTTCATCTTCGTCGCCGCGCAGATCGTCGTGCTCGCCGTCGAGGTGAACGTCGTGCGCGTCAAGCGCCTGTGGCCGCGCGCGCTCCTGGGGCCGTTCACCGCCAGCGTGCCGCTGACCGAGGCCGACCTCCAGACCTACCGCGACGCCACGGCCTCGACCATGATCAAGAACTACCAGGGGGTAGAGGTGACCTTCGACCACCCCGCGGGGCCGCCCCTCACGCTCGAGGCGCGCCGGCGCCACGAGCGCGAGGCTGCCGAGGTCGCGTCCGACGGGACCGGTCCGGCGACGGAGCGGGCCAGGTCCGGGCAGGGGGAGCCGACATGGTCGGGCGACGACGGTCAGGAGGCGGGAGCGGAGGACCCCCGCGGCGCCTCCAGGGCCCCCGACCAGCGGGGACCGTCGCGGGACTGACGGTCAGCGGCGCTCGTCGTCGCCGTCGCTGCCGGGCGGCGGGGGCGTGCGGTAGGGGGAGCCGGTGTCGTCGGAGGGCGGGGTGCCCCAGGTCTGGCCCGAGGA
>JASKZT010000209.1 GCA_030145965.1 Ornithinimicrobium sp. | reverse complement strand
TGTCCTGCACGACGAAGTTCACCGGCATGGTCGTCGTCCCCGAGGGCGACACGGTCGAGGTCGACGTCGAGGGTGCCGTGCGTAGGAGCGACGAGGCCGCCGGGACGCAGACGCTGGAGCTGGCCGTGACCAGCGGCGGGCAGAAGGTCCTCGGCCGGTGCCAGGCCGTGGTCCGGGTATGACGTCCGGCCCGGACCTCGGCGCGCGCCTGACCGGTACCACCCCGCCCTCGCCCCTCGCCGCGCTGACGACCATGCGCGTCGGCGGGGCACCGCGACGCCTGGTCACGGCCACCACCGAGGCCGAGCTGGTCGACGCCGTGCGAGAGGCCGACGAGGAGGGCGAGCCCCTGCTCGTCGTCGGTGGAGGCTCCAACCTCCTCGTCGCCGACGAGGGCTTCCCCGGCACCGTCGTGCTCGTGCGCACCCTCGGCATCGAGGTGCCCCACGAGAGCGCCTGCGGGGGCGTCTCCGCGACCGTGGCGGCCGGCGAGGTGTGGGACGACGTCGTCGCGCACGCCGTCGAGCACGGCTGGTCGGGCATCGAGGCGCTCTCGGGCATCCCCGGCGCGACCGGGGCCACCCCGGTGCAGAACGTCGGCGCCTACGGCCAGGAGGTCGCCCAGACCATCTCCCAGGTGCGGGTCTGGGACCGCGCCGAGCGCCGCGTCCGCACGATGTTCGCGACCGACCTGCGCTTCTCCTACCGGCACTCGGTGCTCAACGAGTCGATGCTCGGCCCCGACGCCCCCGCCGGTGCGGTGACGCCCCGCTACGTCGTCCTCTCGGTCACCTTCTCCCTGCGCCCGACCGAGCTGTCCCAGCCGGTCGCCTACGCGGCGCTGGCCGAGGGGCTGGGCGTCGAGCTGGGCGCCCGCGTGCCGCTGCGCGACGCCCGCGAGGCGGTGCTGGCCCAGCGGCGCCGGCGCGGCATGGTCCTGGACCCGCCCGACCACGACACGTGGAGCTGCGGCTCGTTCTTCACCAACCCGATCCTGTCCCGGGCCGAGATGGACGACCTGCGCGCGCGGGCCTCGGCCCGCCTGGGGGCTGACGCCCCGACGCCGCCGGAGTTCCCCGCCGGGGACGGCGTCCACGTCAAGACCTCCGCCGCCTGGCTCATCGACAAGGCCGGCTTCGGCAAGGGCTACGCCACGCTGCAGGGCCGTCCCGCCGGTCTGTCCACCAAGCACACGCTCGCGCTGACCAACCGCGGGCAGGCCAGCGCCGCCGACGTGGTGGAGCTCGCGCGCGAGCTGCGCGACGGGGTCGAGGAGGCCTTCGGGGTCCGGCTGGTCAACGAGCCGGTGCTCGTCGGCCTCGAGCTGTGAGGCAGCTGCCGCTCCCGGCTCAGCCGGGCCACCGCGGCGGCTCGCCCTCCGCGTAGGGCCGAGGCTCCTTGCCGTAGCGCGTCCCCTCCAGCGGCACGAACCCCTCCGCGGTCCAGCGTGGCTGCGGACCGAACCCCCGGGCACCAAGCACCTCGTGGTACCACCACCACATCGGCCCGCCCCCGCACTCCCGGACCTGCCTGTGGGCCGGGAAGCGAGCACCCGTGCGGGTCCTCGCCCTCAGGTCGGTCGGGTCCCAGTCGACGACCGGACGCGGCGTCCCCACCGGCAGGAGGACGAGCTCGAAGCCGGTCCCGTCGAGGAGCGCCTGCACCGCGTCCAGCCGCAGGGACCCGGCGTCGACCTCCGCCCGGGCGAGCACGTGGCGCGACAGCGCCCGCGCCGTGGCGTACGCCCTCTGGCTCTCCCCACGCCTGCGCCGATCCGCCCGCAGCGCGAGCCCGACCTCCCGCCGTGGATCCCCCTGGCTCGCCCGCTGTGCCTCCATGGCGCGAGCCTGGCCGACCTGCGGGTCTGCCGGAAGGGCCGCGGCTGCCGTTGTGGACGGCGGAGGACCGGCAGACAGGGATGTGCGCGAGGCACGTGACATCGGTCCCGCCCACGATCCAGCCGCGACGGTGGCCCACCTCCTGAACCAGGCACGACGGCGGCTCGCTCTGTAAGCCACCCACGACGGTGGATCGTGCGGGGGACCGGTGTCACGTGGGCGAAGGACACGGGTGGGGTCGCGGCCGGTGAAGGGCGCGCCCACGTCCCCGCCACACCATGCGCGCCCGATGCGGGGACACAGACACCGGGGCGTCCGGCCCAGGTGGACGCGTCAGCGGGGGATGACGAGACGCTCGATGGCGTCGACGACCTCCGAACGGTCGGCCAGGGGGTCCTGGCCGAGGACGCCGGCCCAGAGGGGGACCATCTCGTCCTCGTACTCGTGGCCGTGGCCCGCAGGGACGTCGACCGACAGCGGCATGTCCGTGGCGATCTGCCAGAAGGTGACGAACCTCGTCCACCCCAGGGCGGGCGTGACGTCCCGTCCGACCTGCTCGCGCAGCCAGTCGGGCTCGGCGTAGACCAGCTCCGGTGACCACCAGACGATCGGGTCGGAGGCGTGCTGGCCGTAGACGACGCGGGGCTCCTCCCACTCGACGAACGGCGCGCCGTAGAAGTCGTGGGTCAGCTCCTCGGGCCGCGTGGCGAAGCGCACGTGCCGGCCGTTGTCGACGACCGGCGCGACCTCGGGGCTGCCCTCGCGCCGCTGCTCGGTCAGCGAGCTCCACAGGGGCGTGAAGCGCGGCGTCCCGGTCCACACCGCCCCGTCCACCCGACCGAGCATGTCGTCGACCGAGTCGAAGGCGCCCTGCCCGCCGAAGGAGCCGAGCGACTCCCCGCTCACGAGGAGCATCGGCCGCTCGGCCTCGGGCAGCGCCCCCAGCTCGGCCTCCACCCGTTCCAGGAGGGCCCGACCCGCCTGCGGGGGCGTCGCCCGGTCCGAGACGTAGGCCAGGGCGCTGCTGAAGTAGCTGTACTGCATCGACACGGTCGCGACGTCGCCGCCGGTGAGGAACTCCACGGACTCGACCGACCACTCGTGCACGAAGCCGGTGCCGGTGGAGGTCGTCACGAGCACGTGCGCCCGGTCCAGGCCGCCCGCGCGCACGAGCTCGGCGACCGCGGCGTCGGCGGCCTCCTCGACGGTGTCGTGCGCCGCCTTCCCGGCGTAGGCGCGGATGGGCTCCAGCGCCGGCTCGCCCGTGGCCGCCTCGATGTCGGACGCGCGCGGGCCGTCGGCGACGAAGGCCTGACCGTCACGCCCCAGCCGTTCCCACGCCTCGAGCGACCCCGGGCTCCCGGACCGCTCGGCCAGCGCCGGCCGCTCGCGGCCCGGCGGGACGCTGTCGTTGAGCTGCTGGGCGTTGCCGAGCGCCCGGTTCATCGTGCGGCGGTAGACGACGAGGTCGCTCACGACGACCAGCAGGCCGACGACCAGCGCCGCGGCGACCACGGGGGCGACCACCGTGGGCAGCAAAGGCCGGACCAGGTGCCGCACCCCCCGCCACAGCAGGAGAAGGCCGCGTCCCAGCAGGAGGAGCACGGCGAAGAGGACCAGCCCGCCGAGCAACCCCACCAGCTGGCCGAGGTGTCCACCGTCCGGGAAGTCCACGAGGTCGGAGATGACGCTCTGCTGCTGCCGCCCCCAGACCCAGACACCGGTGCTGACCAGGACGAGCAGGAGGAGCCACCCGGTCCGCAACCCCCAGTCCGCCCGCGCGTTCACCCGTACCTGCAGGTCCGTGCGGCGCGCGAGCCAGCCGGCGAGCCGACCGACCACGTCTCCCACGACATACCCGTAGGCGAGGCTGACACCCACGTTGACCGCGGTCATCCACCAGGCACGCGGCAGCAGGCTCGGGCCGAGGGCCACCCAGAGCATGACCAGCGCCAGGGTCAGCCCCGGGCCGGAGAGGTGACGCAGCACCCGACGCGAGCGCTCCTCGGGCGGGACCGGGTAGGTGGAGGGGTCGCTCCCGCGCGGCGGGGCCCTCAGCGGGTTGTGCGGCGACGGGCGCGACAGGCGCTCCCTGACTCGTGCCCACAGGCCGGGGACAGCCCCTTCGCTCACGGCGTCAGGCTACCCACCTCACCGGTTGGGTCCTGGACCGGCGCCGCCAGCCAGGCGTCGACCCGGGCCAGCAGGTCGGCCCGGACCGGCTCCGGGGCGCGGGACCCCTCGACGGAGGCGCGTGCCAGCCGGGCCAGCGCGGCGTCGTCCAGGCCGTGGGCGTCCCTGGCCAGGGCGTACTGCTCCGCCAGGCGCGAGCCGAAGAGCAGGGGGTCGTCGGCGCCGAGCGCGACCCGTGCGCCGGCCTCGAGGAGGCGGGGCAGCGGCACCTCCTCCGGCGAGCCGTAGACGCCGAGGGCGACGTTGCTGGAGGGGCACACCTCGAGGGTGACCTCGTCCTCGACGACGCGGGCGAGCACCCGCTCGTCCTCCACGCAGCGCACGCCGTGCCCGAGCCGCTGCGGGGCGAGGTGCTCCAGCGCGACCTGCACGTGGTCGGCCCCGAGCAGCTCGCCGGCGTGCGGCACGCCGGCCAGCCCCGCGCGCCGGGCGATCGCGAACGCGGCGGCGAAGTCCTCGGTCATGCCGCGGCGCTCGTCGTTGCTCAGCCCGAACCCGACGACGTGTCCCGGCCCCTCGCCCGCGTGCCGGGCGGCCAGCCGGGCCAGGGTCCGGGCCTCCAGCGGGTGACGCATCCGGCTGGCGGCGACGACCACGGCGACCTGGGTGCCGGTCGCCGCGCTCGCCGACCGCGCCTCGTCCAGGACGATCTCCAGGGCCGGGGTGAGCCCACCCACGTGGGGCGCGTAGGAGGTGGGGTCGACCTGGATCTCCAGCCAGCCCGAGCCCTCCGCGGCGTCGTCCTCCGCGGCCTCCCGGACGATGCGCCGCATGTCGGACTCGTCGCGCACGCACGCCCGTGCGGCGTCGTACAGGCGCTGGAAGCGGAACCAGCCGCGCTCGTCGCGGGCGCTGAGCTCCGGCGGCCACCGCGTCGTCAGGGCCGAGGGCAGCCGCAGGCCGTGCTTCTCGGCGAGCTCGCGCAGCGTGGTGATGCGCATCGACCCGGTGAAGTGCAGGTGCAGGTGGGCCTTGGGCAGGGTGTGCACGGGTCGTCCGCCACCGCCGGCGCGGCTCGGCGGGGTCAGGGGTCGGGTCATGGTCGTCCATGTATACCCAACGGGCTCACCCCCTGCGCGACACGGTGGGCAGCACCCGGGTCGTGGTCCCCCACGGCCCCCTAGGGTGGGCGCCATGGGGGTGATCCAGACCCAGTCGCTCACGAAGCGCTACTCCGGCAGCTCGACCGCCGCGCTCGACGGCCTGACGATCGACGTCGGCCCGGGGGTGACGGGGCTCGTCGGCGCCAACGGCGCGGGCAAGTCGACGCTCATCAAGATCCTGCTCGGGCTGCTCGCGCCGAGCTCGGGCACCGCCCAGGTCCTCGGCCACGACATCGGCCGGGAGGGGGAGGCCATCCGCACGGCGGTGGGCTACATGCCCGAGCACGACTGCCTCCCGCCGGACATGCGGGCCATCGACTTCGTCGTCCACATGGGCCAGATGTCCGGGCTGCCGCCCGCCGCCGCCCGGGAGCGCGCCGCCGACGTGCTGCGGCACGTGGGCCTGGCCGAGGAGCGGTACCGGCTCATGGGCGGCTACTCGACGGGGATGAGGCAGCGGGCCAAGCTGGCCCAGGCGCTCGTCCACGACCCGCGGCTCGTCCTGCTCGACGAGCCGACCAACGGCCTCGACCCGGCGGCGCGCGACGACATGCTCACGCTCGTGCGCCGGATCGGCCACGACTTCGGCATCCCGGTCCTGGTCACCTCCCACCTGCTCGGCGAGCTGGAGCGGATCAGCGACCACGTGGTCGTCCTCGACTCGGGCCACCTGCTGCGCTCGGAGGCGACGCAGTCCTTCCTCGGCGACACCGGCGTCGTGCTCGTCGAGGTCATCGGGGACCGGTCGGCCGACGGGGTGGACGCCCAGACCCGGATGGGGGCGGTGCTCGCCGCCCGGGGCCTGACCTGCCGGGCGCGCGGCTCCCTCATCGAGATCGAGCCGGCCCACCGGCAGGGGCAGACCGAGGAGCGGGCGGCCGCCGCCCGCGACGAGCTGCGCGACCTCGTCCGGGACGCCGCGGCCGAGCTGGGCCTCGGCCTCGTGCGGGTGCAGCCCCAGACCGGGCGGCTCGAGGACGTCTTCCGCGAGGAGGTGCCGCGATGACCGCGGAGCAGGGCAGCGGGGTCATCCACGACATCGGCTACCGCCCCTACGGAGGACCCCGCCTGGGCCGGTGGGGCATCGTGCGGGGGCTGCTGCGCCACGGAGCGCTGTCGACCTTCGGCTTCGGGCGCTCCGGCAAGGCCAAGGTGCTGCCCTTCGCCCTCCTCGTGCTCGCGCTCGTGCCGGCCGTCGTCCTCGTCGGGATCGTCAGCTTCCTCGGGCTGGACGCGGATCTGCTCAACTACGCCGGCTACCAGCAGAGCATCTCCCTGTTCGTCATCCTCTTCGTCGCCGCGCAGGCGCCCGTGCTCTTCACCCGCGACCTGCGCTCCGGCGTCATCAGCCTCTACCTGGCCCGACCGCTCGGGCCGGCGGCGTTCGCGCTCGTGCGGTGGGCCTCGCTCCTGCTGGCTGTCCTCGCCTTCGTCGTGACCCCGCTGGTCATCATGTACGTCGGCGGGCTCGCCGCCGGGGCCGAGCCGGCGGAGGAGACGCCCCGCTGGCTCGTGGCGATGGGCGGCGCGGTGCTGCTCGCCGTGCTCCTGTCCACCGTCGGGGCGGTCGTCTCCTCCCTGACCATGCGCCGCGGACTGGCCATCGGCGGCTCGATCGTCGTGCTCCTCTTCGGCCTCGGCGTCACCGCCGTGCTGCAGGAGGTCGGCACCGAGCAGCGCCAGGAGACGGCCGCCACATGGCTCGGCCTGCTCTCGCCCTTCGTCCTCGTCGACGCCGTGCAGCACGGGCTCGGCGACGCCGCCAGCTCCTTCGAGGCGCCGCCGGACGACGCGGCGACCGCGGCCGGGATGCTCGTCGTCGCGCTCGCCGCCGCCGCCCTCGGGCTGCTCGTGCTCGTGCGCCGCTACCGCGGGAAGGGGTCGCGATGACCGAGCTCGTCCTCGACCGCGTCAGCCGGTGGTACGGCAACGTCGTCGCCGTCAACGACGTCACGATGACGGTCGGCCCCGGCGTCACCGGCCTGCTCGGACCCAACGGCGCCGGCAAGTCGACGCTCATCTCGCTCATGTCCGGCTTCCTGGCCCCCTCCGCCGGGGAGGTCACCCTCGCCGGCGAGCGGGTATGGCGCAACGTCGGCACCTACCGCCGGCTCGGGCTCGTGCCCGAGCGGGAGGTGAGCTTCGCCTACCTGACCGGCCGGCAGTTCGTCCAGGCCAACGCCGAGCTGCACAAGCTGCGCGACGCCCGGACGGCGACGCAGCGGGCGCTGGAGGAGGTCGACCTCGTCGACGCCGCCGACCGGGCGATCAGCACCTACTCCAAGGGGATGCGGCAGCGGGCCAAGCTCGCCTCGGCGCTCGTCCACGAGCCGGAGGTGCTGCTGCTCGACGAGCCGTTCAACGGCGTCGACCCCCGGCAGCGGATGCACCTGATGGAGCTGCTGACCCGGATGGGGGAGGAGGGGCGCACGGTGCTCTTCTCCAGCCACATCCTCGAGGAGGTCGAGCACATCGCCCGGCACGTCGAGGTCGTCGTCTCGGGCCGGCACGCGGCCAGCGGCGACTTCGGCGCGATCCGCCGGCTCATGACCGACCGGCCCACCCGCTACACCGTGCGCAGCAGCGACGACCGGCGCCTGGCCGCCGCCCTCATGGGCCGGCGCAGCGTCCGCGGCGTCAGCCTCGCGACGACCTCCGGCACGAGCGAGGTCCACGTCGAGGTGACCGACATGGGCGAGTTCGCCCGGGACCTCCCCGCGCTCGCCCGCGGCGCCGGCATCACCGTGCGCGAGCTCACCCCGACCGACGAGTCCCTGGAGTCGGTCTTCACCTACCTGGTGCAGTCATGAACCTCACCCTCAGCCGCCTCGCCCTGCGCGCCCTCGTCGGCCAGCGCCGCGGGCTCGTGCTCGTCGCCCTGCCGCTGCTGCTCGTGGTCCTCGCCGCGCTCGTGCGCACGCTCACCGGTGAGCCGGTCAGCGCCAGGCTCATCCTCGTCGAGGTGGGCCTGGCCGTCGTCGTGCCGCTGGTGGCGCTGCTGGCCGCCAACGGCGTCCTCGGGCCCGAGATCGACGACGGCTCGGTCGTCTACCTGCTCTCGACCCCCGTCTCGCGCTACACCGTGGCCGCGTCCAAGTGGGCCACGGCCGCCGGGGTGGCGGTCGTGCTCAGCTCCGGCGGCCTGGCGGCCACCGCGCTCGCCGGTGGCGTGAGCACGCGGTGGGTGCTGGCCTCGGCCGTCGCGGGCGCGGTCGGCGCGGTCCTGTACACGGCCCTCTTCACGCTGCTGTCGGCCGCGACCCGCCACGGCATGATCGCCGGGCTCGTCTACGCCCTCATCCTGGAGCGGGCGCTGGGCACGCTGCTCACCGGCATCCGCCACGTCTCGGTGCAGTCGATCACCCAGCGGCTCACCGAGTCCGTGGCCGACGTCGAGCTGCCCGTCTCCGACCTCACCCTCACCTACGCCGTCGTGGCCGCCCTCGTCGTCCTCGTCGGCGGCGTCGGGGCCGCGGGGTGGAGGCTGCAGCGGTTCCAGCTCAGGGGTGACGAGTAGCCGCCTGAACGGCGGCTGACCAGCGGATTGAATATGTATGCGGGTCACCGCATACACTGGGGTGCATGTCCAAGGTCTTGACGAGCATCCCTGTCGGCGAACGCGTCGGGATCGCCTTCTCCGGCGGTCT
>JASKZT010000187.1 GCA_030145965.1 Ornithinimicrobium sp. | reverse complement strand
CGTGCCCGTCCCCGCTCTGCGTCGCGCCGTGCGTGCCGACGTGCTCGAGCACCGACTCGTGCTGGTGCCCGCGGTCGTGATCATGGTCGTGGCCGTGCGCGTGCCCGCCCCGCCGGCGCACCAGCGCCACCCCGACGCCGATGACGACGAGGGCCGCCACGACCTGCAGGGCGGCGGTCAGCTCACCGAGCTCCCAGGGCAGGACCGCCCGCAGCCCCTGCCAGACGAGCGCCAGCGCGATCGCGCTCACCGTGTGCATCGCGGCGACGACCACGCCCAGCCAGACGGCGTGCACGACGCGCCCGTGGGCACCGACGAGGTAGGCGGCGGCGATGCTCTTGCCGTGCCCCGGCGCGAGGGCGTGGGCGGCGCCCGCGGCCAGGGCCACCAGGACGACGAGCCACTGGTAGCCGGGAGTGTCGAAGAGCCGGACGAGGACCTGCTCGACCGAGGTGATGTCGTTCATCGCGCCACCTCCACGGCCCGCGCCCGCCGGGCGAGCAGCAGCGCGCCCGCGCCGAGGACGACGCCGACGAGGAGCAGCGCGAGGACGAGGAGCGTCGCGCCCCCGGCCCCACCCGGCCCGTCCTCGCCCGCCGCCACCTCGTGGGTCGGCGCGGTCGCGGTGAAGAGCACGTCCTGGTCGGAGGTGCGCAGCACCGTCCGGTACGCCTCGTTGACGTCGGTCAGCACGTCGAGGTGCACGGTCACCGGCGCCTCCGGGTCCGGGCAGCTGAAGCCCGCCCGGACGCCCTCGCCCAGCAGGTCCTCTGTGGGCAGCCACTCGCGCTCGCAGGTCTCGCCGGCCTGGGAGAGGACCAGGTGCGGCGCGAGGTAGTCCTGGACCGCCGGCGAGCCGGCCAGGAGGGCCTCGCCCGTCAGCCCGTCGGGCGCGGCCGCGAAGGCGCCGCTGAGGTCACCGACGATCACCCAGTCGTCCTCGGCGGCGGTCCAGCTCAGGACGAGCTGCTCACCGTCCCGGGTGAGGGCGGCCTCCATGGGAGGACCGAAGGGGTGCAGGGGCACGTGCATGGCTCGCCTCGTGTCAGGGGTCGGGATGGTCCTGGCGGGCGCGTCCCGGCCGGGGAGCGCCCCTGGCGCATCCCAGCGCGCGCAGGTGTCCGGCGGGAGGCCCGCAGACGGCCGTCCGGTGAACCGTCGGGGCCGTCCGGGTGACCCGTTCCTGCCCGCCCGACGGACCCCCGGGACGACCCGCGGCCTTCACCTGGGCGTTACCTGGAAGGCCCTGCCCGGCCACCTGCGCCGACAAGCATTCCGAGCGCCGGAGAGGACGGTTTCCCCGGCACCATCCCCTTGCACCCCTTGACGAGAGGCTCCCCGCCACCATGGCCAAGCGATCCCTGACGATCACGCTGACCACCACCCTCGCCCTGTCCCTCGCCGCCGCGGGCGCCACCGCGGCCAACGGCACCGTCGTCCCCACGGCGACCGCCTACCCGAACGCGGAGAAGCACGCCGCCTCCCCGCAGCCCGACCGCGTCGCCCTGACGGTCACCGACGCCCCCGCCACCTCCCAGAACGTCAGCTGGCGCACCGACGCGACGGTCGCCACCGCCCAGGCGCAGATCGCGCCCCTGGGCTCGGGACCGTCCTTCAAGAACCAGTCGCGCACGGTGACCGCCACGAGCACGGCGCCGATGCAGGCCGACCTGGGCTTCCCGGTCGTCTTCCACACGGTCACCTTCGAGGACCTCGCGCCCTCGTCGTCCTACCTCTACCGCGTCGGCGACGGCACCAACTGGAGCGAGTGGTACGAGTTCGAGACCGCCGCCGAGGGCGACGAGCCGTTCTCGTTCATCTACTACGGCGACGCCCAGAACAACATCCAGGAGCACGTCTCCCGGGTCTTCCGCAAGGCCTACGCCGACCGCCCGCAGGCCGACATCTTCCTCCACGCCGGCGACCTCGTCGACGTCTCCACCCGCGACCACGAGTGGGGCGAGTGGTTCATCGCCGGGGGCTACACCAACGGCATGATCAACAACATCGCCACGCCGGGCAACCACGAGTACCGCAGCGGCCAGCTGGCCCCCTACTGGGACAAGCAGTTCGAGTTCCCCACGAACGGCCCCGAGGCGATGGAGCAGCTGCACCCGCAGACCGCCTACTACACCGACTACCAGGGCGTGCGCTTCATCAGCCTCAACACCAACGTCCAGAGCAACCGGGCGCTCATGGAGGCGCAGGGCGAGTTCCTCGACAAGGCGCTGGAGGAGAACCCCGGCAACTGGAGCGTCGTCACCTTCCACCACCCGGTCTTCGCGACGACGGGCACGCGCAACAACCGGAACGTGCGCGACATCTGGAACCCGATCATCGAGAAGCACAACGTCGACCTCGTGCTCCAGGGCCACGACCACAGCTACGCGCGCGGCAACATGGTCAACGCCGAGCAGGGCCAGTCGGCCATCCACAACGGCACGGTGTACGTCGTGTCCGTCTCCGGGCCGAAGATGTACGCGCTGAACGACGGCAACAACTGGAGCAACAACGGCGCCGCCTGGGGCAGCGCCACCCAGAACGAGCAGCTCTACCAGCTCATCGACGTGACCTCCGACTCGATCCGCTACGAGGCGCGCACCGCCGACGGCGAGTTCCACGACGGGTTCGTCATCGACAAGAAGGGCAAGGACAAGAAGCACGTCTACACCGTGGACGCCCAGGGCAAGCGGGTGGACGGCTGACGCCGCACCCCTGACCAGGACGGGGCCCCGGCGAGCAGCTGCTCGCCGGGGCCCTGTGCCGTCCGGTAGGGCGTGCGGCCGCCGGCTCAGCCCTCGACGCCGAGCGTGGCCAGGATGAGCTGGCGCGCCCGGGCGGCGTCGGCCTGCCCGCGCATCTCCTTCATGACCTGGCCGATGAGGGCACCGACGGCCTGCACCTTGCCGCCGCGGATCTTCTCCACGACGCCGGGGTTGGCGGCCAGGACCGTGTCGACCGCCGCCTGGAGCGCGCCGTCGTCCTGGACCAGCTCCAGGCCACGGGCGTCCGCGACCTCGGCGGGACCACCCTCGCCGGCGACGACGCCCTCCATGACCTGGCGGGCCATCGAGTCGTTGAGCCGCCCGCCGGTGACGAGGCGGTCGAGCTCGGCGATGTGGGCCGGGGTGACGCCGAGGTCGGTCACGGCGACGCCCTCGGCGTTGGCCCGCCGGGCCAGGTCGCCGGTCCACCACTTGCGGGCCGCGGCCGGCGAGGCGCCGGCCGCCACGGTCTCCTCGACGATCTCCACCGCGCCGGCGTTGACGACGTCGCGCATCTCCAGGTCCGAGTAGCCCCAGTCGCCCTGCAGCCGACGGCGCCGCACGGCAGGGTTCTCCGGCAGCGTGCCGCGCAGGCGGTCGACGTCCTCGCGGCTGGGCGCCACGGGCACGAGGTCGGGCTCGGGGAAGTAGCGGTAGTCGTCGGCGTCGGACTTGGGGCGCCCGGCGGTGGTGATGCCGGTGTCCTCGTGCCAGTGGCGGGTCTCCTGGAAGACCTTCTCCCCCGCGTCGAGGATCGCCGCGTGCCGGGTCATCTCGTAGCGGACCGCCCGCTCGACGGAGCGGAGGCTGTTGACGTTCTTGGTCTCGGTGCGGGTGCCGAAGGTCGTCGACCCGATCGGCATCAGCGAGACGTTGGCGTCGCAGCGCATCGAGCCCTGCTCCATCTTGACGTCCGAGACGTCCAGCGCCCGGAGCAGGTCGCGCAGCGCGGACACGTAGGCGCGGGCCACCTCCGGCGCCCGCGCACCCGCCCCGGTGATGGGCTTGGTGACGATCTCGATGAGCGGGATGCCGGCCCGGTTGTAGTCGACGACGGAGTAGTCGGCACCCTGGATGCGACCGGTCAGCCCGCCCACGTGGGTGGACTTGCCGGTGTCCTCCTCCATGTGGGCGCGCTCGATCTCGACCCTGAAGGTGTCGACCCCCACGCCGTCCGCCGCCGG
>JASKZT010000165.1 GCA_030145965.1 Ornithinimicrobium sp. | reverse complement strand
GGAGCTCGACCGGCGCGAGCGACGCCGCCCGGTCGCCCGTCGCCCCGGCGCCGTCGGCGAGGAGGGCGTGGACGAGGACCGCGGTCGGTCGCGCCGCGGCCGACCGCTCCACCACCTCCGGCGCGGCGCACCCCACGAGCCCGTCGAGCAGCAGCGGCCCAGCACCCAGCCGGTCGACGACCCCGCCCAGGACCGCGCGCTGCTCCTCGGTGGGCCAGGGCCAGTCACCGGCCACCGCGACCACGGCCAGGTCGCGCCCGAGCTCACGCCACCGGTCGGCCAGCGCCGCGTCGTAGCGGTCCCCGCCGCTCGGCGCGTCCCCCGGCCGGTCCGGGACGAGCAGGGTCGCCCTCACCCGCGCGGCAGCTCCAGGCGGTAGGCCGCCCACGCGTCGGGGTGCTCGCGCAGCACGACCGTGAGGGCCGCGAGCCCCGTCGCGCCGACCGCCTCGGCCAGCTGCTCGGCGACCCACCGCGCCAGGGCCTCGGTGGTCGTCAGCATCCCCTCGAGCTCGGGCACCTCGTCCAGGTTGCGGTAGGCGAGGCGTGCGAGCACGCCGGAGAGCGCCTCGGTGGCCGCGCCGATGTCGAGCACCACGGCGTGCTCGTCCAGGTCGGGCCGCTCGAAGGACGCCTCGACGACGTAGGTCGCCCCGTGCAGGCCCTGCGCCGGGCCGAAGAACGGGTCGGGCAGGGAGTGCGCGACCATGACGTGGTCGCGGACGGTGAGGGTGAACATCGAGCCTCCTGCTCGTGGACGGACGGGGAGGGGATCCGGACGATGTGGGTCAGGCCGGGTCGGGGTACCGGAGGACGTGGCACAGCCCGGGTGCGCCGTCGGCCAGCCGGGTCATGAGACCGGGCAGCTCCTCGAAGGGGGTCGGCCCGGCCAGCACGTGGTCGAGGCGCTCGTCGGCGGCGGCCCGCAGGGCCACCTCCATGCGACCCGCGTGGTCGCGCCGGGCGGCCCGGTGCGGGCTGACGGTGCTGACCTGGCTGGCCCGCACCCGCAGGCGACGGGCGTGGAAGTCCCCGCCGAGGTCGACCGTGACCGCCCGGTCGCCGTACCAGGAGAGCTCGACGAGCTCCCCCTCGTCGCCGAGGAGGGAGAGGGAGCGCTGCAGCCCCGCGGCGGTGGCCGAGCAGTGGAGGACGAGGTCGCACCCCGCCGTGGCGGCGTCCGGGGCGCGGCCCGTGGCACCGAGGGACCGGGCCAGGGCCGTCCGCTCCGGGTCGGGGTCGACCAGCTCCAGCCGCTCGAGGGGCATCCGCCCCAGCAGCGCGGTGACGCACGCGCCGACCATGCCCGCGCCCACGACCGCGACCCGGTCGCCGTAGAGGGGACGGGCGTCCCAGAGGGCGTTCACCGCCGTCTCCAGGGTGCCGAGCAGGACGGCCCGGTCGTCGGGCACGTCGTCCGGCAGGGCGGTGAGGGCCGTGACCGGCACCACGTAGCGGTCCTGGTGGGGATGCAGGCAGAAGACCCGGCGCCCGACCCAGGCGGGGTCGCCGTCCTCGACGACCCCCACCGACAGGTAGCCGTACTTCACCGGGCCGGAGCCGTCGAGGTCCCCGACCTGGAAGGGCGCCCGCATCCTCGTCGCGACGTCGGCCGGCACCCCACCGCGGTGGACCAGCAGCTCGCTGCCCCGGCTCACGCCCGAGACGGTCGCCCGGACGAGCGCCTCGCCGGGCCCCGGCGGCGCGACCACCTCGTCGCGCAGCTCGCCCCGGCCGGGGCCGACGGTCCAGTAGGCGCGGGCGTCCATGGCCGCCATTGTGTCGCCCGGCGCCTCCGCGCGCCCGCCCGGAGCCGTGCTCGCGATGGCGTCCCCGGGCCCGGACGCCTAGGCTCAGACCTGGCGGGCGGGACGTTGTCCAATGTGGTCGTCACAGGTTTGTTCAGTCTGGCATGCTGGTCTTCTGACCCGCCGACCCGGCAGCTGCACCACGACTCACGAGACGAGCCGAGATGACGACAGGCACCACCGCCGACCATCCGGATGCCGCGCCGCTCGCGCCCGCGTCCAGACCGGGCACCGCCCCGCACGACCGTTTCTTCGCGACCGGGCAGGCGCAGGTCCTCGACGAGCACGACACCGTCCTCTGGGGCGCGCTGCAGGGCCTGACCGAGGGGGGCAAGCGTTTCCGCCCCGCCCTGCTCACGAGCATGCACACCGCCCTGGGCGGCACCGACCACGCCGTCGCGGTCGCCGTCGCGGACGCGGTCGAGCTGCTCCACACCGCTTTCGTCGTCCACGACGACGTCATCGACGGCGACCTCGTCCGCCGGGGCCGCCCCAACGTCACCGGCACCTTCACCGCCCGCGCCCTGTCCTCGGGCGCCGACCCCGAGCGCGCCCGCCGCTACGGCGAGGCCGCGGGCATCCTGGCCGGAGACCTCGCCCTGGCCGGCGCCGTCCGGGAGATGGCTCTCAGCGGCGCCCGCCAGGACCACGTCGTCCGGCTCCTGGACCTGCTCGAGGACGTGCTGCACCGCAGCGCCGCCGGCGAGCTCGCGGACGTGCGCGTCAGCCTGCACGGCGACGCGACGCTCGAGGAGGCGCTCGACATCGCCGGGTGGAAGACGGCCGCCTACTCCTTCGAGCTTCCCATGCAGGCCGCGGCGATCCTCGCCGACGCGGACGCCGAGGTCGTGGAGGCGCTGGGTGAGGCGGGGCGCTCTCTCGGCCTCGCCTTCCAGCTGCGCGACGACCTCGACGGCGTCTTCGGCACGGTGGAGCGGACCGGCAAGGACCCGTTGTGCGACCTGCGCGAGGGCAAGTGCACCGCGCTCGTGGCCTTCGCCCGCTCCAGCCGGCTCTGGGACGAGCTGCAGCGTTACGTCGGCGACCCCCGTCTGACCGTGGAGGGGGCCGACCGCGCCCGCGAGATCCTCGTCGCCTGCGGCGCCCGCTCGGCCGTGGCGTCCATGGCCGCCGAGCTGGCCGCCTCGGCCATCGCCGCCGCCGGGCGCCTGCCCGAGGGCGCCCGCGACGCGCTGCGGGCGATGGTCCACCGGCTCGTGCCGGACGACCTCAGCCAGACCGACCTGCCCGCGCCCGTGCTCGCCGACCTCACGGCGGCCGACGCGCCCGTGGGTGAGGAGCTCCCGCCGCACTCCCCGCCCGGGGAGGCGGTGCCGGCCACCGCCCGGGTCCGGGTCCGGGGGGCCGCGTGATGTTCCTGCGGCCCCCACGCCGCCCGTCCGCCCCCGCGAGCACCTCCGCCTACGACCTGGCGGCGCGGGCCAGCGCCGCGGTGGTCATCGGGCAGTACTCGACCTCCTTCGGGTGGGCGACCCGCCTCCTGCGAGAGCCCGACCGGACCCACGTCCGCTCCATCTACGCCCTGGTCCGGGTGGCGGACGAGCTCGTCGACGACGACCGCCAGCCGTGGGGGCGGGACCACCGCGCCCGCCTCCTCGACGGCCTCCAGGAGGAGACGCACCGCGCCCTGGCCGAGGGCGGCAGCGCCAACCTCGTCGTGCACGCCTTCGCCCTCACCGCGGCCGAGCACGGCATCGGCCGGGACCTCGTCGACCCCTTCTTCGACTCGATGCGCGCCGACCTGTCGGTGCGCGTCCACGACCCCGAGAGCCTGTCCGGCTACCTCTACGGCTCGGCCGAGGTCGTCGGGCTCATGTGCCTCCAGGTCTTCGTCGAGGGCGACCGGCGGCGCTACGACGAGCTCGCCCCCGGTGCCCGCCGGCTCGGAGCCGCCTTCCAGAAGGTCAACTTCGTGCGTGACCTCTCCGACGACCAGCGGCTGCTGGGCCGCACCTACTTCCCGGGGGTCGACCTGACCACGTTCACCGACACCGAGCGGGACCTCCTGCTCGACGACATCGACGCCGACCTCGCGGCGGCCGCGCAGGTCATCCCCCGGCTGCCCGCCCGCAGCCGCTGCGCCGTGCACGCGGCCCACGCCCTCTTCGCCGAGCTCTCCCGGCGGTTGCGCTCCACGCCGGCCGAGCGGATCGCCCGTGAGCGGGTGCGCGTGCCCGACGTCGTCAAGGCGCAGATCGTCGCGCGCAGCCTGGTGGCGACCCGATGAGCGCCGCGTCCGGCGCGGGAGCCCGGAGGGCGCGCCGCGTCGCCGTCGTCGGAGGCGGGATCGCCGGCCTCGGTACCGCTGCCCTGCTCGCCGCGGAGGGGCTGGAGGTCGACGTCTTCGAGCAGCGCGACACCGTGGGTGGACGGGCCGGGTCGGTGGAGGTCGACGGCTTCCGCTTCGACACCGGGCCGTCGTGGTACCTCATGCCCGAGGTCTTCGAGCACTTCTTCGCCCTGCTCGGCACGAGCGTCGAGGAGCAGCTGGACCTCACCCGGCTCGACCCCGCCTACCGGGTGTTCTTCGAGGGGCGTCCCGGGGGACCCGTCCCGGAGCCGCTGGACGTCGCCGCCGACACCGGCACCAACCTCGCCACCTTCGAGGCGGTGGAGCCGGGGGCTGGGGCGCGGCTGCGCGACTACCTCTCCTCCTCGGCCGAGGCGTACGACGTGGCGCTGCGCCACTTCCTCTACACGAGCTTCGACTCCCCGCTCGGGCTGGCCTCGCCCAACGTGCTGCGCCGGCTGCCCCGCCTCCTGCCGCTCCTCACCCGCTCGCTGGAGGACTTCGTCGCCGCCCGCTTCACGGACGTGCGGCTGCGCCAGGTGCTGGGCTACCCCGCCGTCTTCCTCGGCTCCTCCCCCGACCGCGCGCCCAGCCTCTACCACCTCATGAGCGGGCTGGACCTCACCGGCGGGGTGATGTACCCCCAGGGCGGCTTCACGCGGCTCATCGACGCCGTCGCCGGGCAGGCGAGCGCCCACGGTGCGCGCCTGCACACCGGCGCCACCGTCGTGGAGGTGACGACCGCGGCCGCGCCGCGCCCCGCCCGGCGCCTGCCGGGCCGCCGGGCGCGCGCCCGCGCGACGGGGGTGCGCTGGCGCGACGCGGACGGCCGGGAGCACCTGCACGCGGCCGACCTCGTGGTCGGCGCGGGCGACCTGCACCACCTGGAGACCCGCCTGCTGCCCGAGCAGCTGCGCACCTACCCCCAGGAGTACTGGGACCGCCGCTCCTCCGGGCCCGGCGCCGTGCTCGTCCTGCTCGGGGTCCGTGGCGAGCTGCCGGAGCTGGCGCACCACTCCCTCTTCTTCACGCACGACTGGCACGCCAACTTCGACGCCATCTTCGAAGGTCGCGTGCCCAGCCCCGCCTCCGCCTACGTGTGCAAGCCGTCGGAGACCGACCCGACCGTCGCGCCGGTGGGGCACGAGAACCTTTTCGTCCTCGTGCCGGTGCCGGCCGACCCGGGCCTGGGACGCGGCGGTCGCGACGGCGCGGGGGACGCCGCGGTCGAGGCCGTCGCCGACGCCGCGGTGGACCAGGTGTCCCGCTGGGCCGGGGTGCCGGACCTCGCCGAGCGCGTCGTCGTCCGGCGCACGATCGGCCCCGGCGACTTCGCCGCCGACCTGTCGGCGTGGCGCGGGGGGATGCTCGGCCCCGGCCACACGCTGCGGCAGAGCGCCATGTTCCGCGCCGGCAACCGGTCCCGGCACGTCGACGGCCTCCTCTACGCCGGGTCGAGCACGATCCCGGGCATCGGCCTGCCGATGTGCCTGATCAGCGCCGAGCTCGTGCTCAAGCGCCTGCGCGGGGACACCTCCTCGGGACCGTCCGCGCAGCCGGCCGCCGGGGCCCCGCGGGCGGGGACGGCGGTGGGCGGACGGTGACGGGGCTGGTCTACGGCGCGTGCCTCCTGGCCGCGACCGCGTGCATGGCGCTGCTCGACGCCCGCTTCCGGCTCGTCCTGTGGCGGGCCCCGCGCCGCTCGGCCGTCGTCCTCGCCGTCGGCATCGCCTTCTACCTGCTCTGGGACGTCGTCGCGATCGCGCTCGGGTTCTACCACCGGGGCGAGAGCGCGGCGATGACCGGCATCATGCTCGCCCCCGAGCTGCCGCTGGAGGAGCTGCTCTTCATCACCTTCCTGTGCTACCTCACCCTCGTCCTGCACGGTCTCGTCGGGCTGGTGCTGGACCGCCGGCGGGGGTCAGGGGCACGGAGGACGGAGGTGGCGCGATGACCTACGCCGGCCTCGCCGCCGTCTTCGTGGCCCTCTCCGCCGCCGTCGCCGTGGGCGTGGCCGTCGTGCGCCGGCTGCCCGGGCGGTGGTGGCTGACGACAGCCGTCACGACCGTCGTCATGCTCGCGCTCACGGTGGTCTTCGACAGCCTCATGATCCTCTCCGACCTCTTCCGCTTCGACGAGGAGTCGCTGCTGGGGATCTGGCTGTGGCACGCTCCGCTCGAGGACCTGGCCTGGCCGCTCGCGGCCGGGCTGCTGCTGCCCGCCCTGCGCGAGCTGATCGACCCTCGGGAGACGAGCGAGTGACCATGACCGACGCCGCACCGCCCGTCCCCGCCCCGGCAGGCGGGGCCCTGCGCCAGCTGGTCGGGTCCTCCCGCCCGGTGAGCTGGGTCAACACCGCCTACCCCTTCGCGGCCGCCTACGTGCTCGGTGGCGGGCCGTCCCTCCTCGTGCTCGTCCTCGGCACCGTGTGGTTCCTCATCCCCTACAACCTGCTCATGTATGGCGTGAACGACGTCTTCGACTACGAGTCCGACCTGCGCAACCCGCGCAAGGGCGGCCTGGAGGGCGTCGTGCTCGCCCGGCGCTGGCACCGGCTGACGCTGTGGGCGGCCGCGCTGAGCAACGTCCCCTTCGTCGTCGCGCTCGTCCTCCTCGGCGACGCCGTCTCCACCGCCGTCCTGGCCGTCAGCGTGTTCGCGGTCGTCGCCTACTCCGCCCCGGGGCTGCGCCTCAAGGAGCGCCCGGTGCTGGACTCGGTCACCTCGAGCACCCACTTCGTCAGCCCCGCGGTCCTCGGCCTGGCGCTGGCCGACGCAGCCTTCACCACCCCGGTGGTGCTGGCCCTGGCCGCCTTCTTCGTGTGGGGCATGGCCTCGCAGGCCTTCGGCGCGGTGCAGGACATCGCGGCGGACAGGGCGGCGGGGATCTCCTCGATCGGCACCTGGCTCGGGGCGGCCCCCACCGTCCGGGCGGCGTTCGTCGCCTACCTGGTCGCCGGCGCGCTGCTGCTGCCGACCGGGTGGCCGGGTGCGCTGGCCGCCGTGCTCGTGCTGCCCTACGCCGCCAGCGTGGCCCCCTACCTGTCCCTGCGCGACGAGGACTGCGAGCGGGCCAACGCCGGCTGGCGCCGGTTCATCTGGCTCAACCTGCTGACCGGCTTCCTGGTGACCCAGCTCTTCATCTGGATGGCCCTTGCCTCCTGACCTGCACGTGCCCGGGCCGACCTGGGCGAGGGTGGCGACCGACCTGGTCGCCCTGGTCGGGGTGGGCTCCTTCGTCGCGGCGTTCTGGTACGACGCGGTCGTCGTCGCCCTCTTCGCCCTCGTCCTGCTCGGGCTCGTCGTGCCGCGCCTGGCGCGCCTGTCCGGCTGGCTGCAGGTCGTCAGCGGCACCACGCTCATCCTCGCCGCCTGGGCGGCCGCCCTGGACTGGTACGTCACCGTGGAGTGGCTCGACGTCGTGGCCCACCTCGTCGCCAACGGCCTGCTCGCCGCCGTCGCCGTCGTGGGGATGGAGCGGGCGCGGCTGCTGCCGACCCGCCTGCCGACGACCGGCCTGGTCATCGTCACCACCGCCGTCGGCGCCCTCCTCGCCGTCATCTGGGAGGCCGGCGAGTGGTTCGGCCACACGCTGCTCGACGACTCCATCGGGGT
>JASKZT010000146.1 GCA_030145965.1 Ornithinimicrobium sp. | reverse complement strand
GGCTCCAGGCCCCACTCGCGCAGCGCCTCCGCGGTCACGCCGCCGACGGCGGCCAGCTTGAGGCCGGAGAACGCGCGGGCGTCCAGGCCGAGCGCCTCGAACTTCTCGCGCACCGCCCTCACCGCGTTGACGGAGGTGAAGCCGACCCACTCGTAGCGGCCGTTGACCAGCCCCTTGACGGCGCGGTCCATCTGCTGCGGCGTGCGGGGCGGCTCGACCGAGATCGTCGGCACGACCGAGGAGGTCGCCCCGTAGGAGGCGATCCGCTCGGTCATCGGCTCGGCCTGCTCCTTGGTCCGCGGCACGAGGATGGACCAGCCGAAGAGCGGCTTGGTCTCGTACCAGGACAGCTCGGCCCGCAGCTCGACCTGCTGGCCGACGACGGCGACGGTGGCCTCGGGGCAGTCGCTCCGCCCTGCGGAGAGGGCCGCGACGGCCTCCTCGAGGGTGAGGACGGAGGTGTGCTGGGTGACGGTCGTCCCGTGCTGGGTCAGCGCGACCGGCGTGCCGGGGTCGCGGCCGGCCGCGGCGAGCCGGCGCAGCGCCTCGGTGAGCCGCTCGCCCTGGCCGAGGACGACCACGGTGATGTCGTCGCGCGCGGACAGGGTCCAGTCGACCTGCGGGTCGTCGGCCGGGACCACGTGCAGCGAGCCGCCGCCCTGCTGGGCGCTGAGCGGGACGCCGGCGTAGGCGGGCACCGACCAGGCGGTGCTCACGCCGGGCACGATCTCGAAGGGCACGCCACCCTCGCGGCAGGCGAGCGCCTCGACGGTGAGGCCGGTGAAGGCGGTCGGGTCACCGTCCATGAGCCGCACGACGAGGCGGGACGGCGCCCCGAGCCGGGTCGCGGTGCGCACGAGCAGCTTGGCGCGGCCGGCCTCGCCCAGGGGCTTGCCCGAGCGCGGGGTGGTCTCCTCGCTCGTCACGACGACCTCGACGTCCTCGCGGGTCCAGGCACGCAGCTGCTCGACGTGCTGGGGGCCGTCGACGAGCACGACGTCCGCGGCGGCGAGGTAGTCACGGGCCCGGACCGTGAGCAGCCCGGGGTCGCCCGGCCCGGCGCCGACGAAGGCCACCCGTGCGGCGGTGGCCGGCGGGGAGTTGGGCATTGAGGCGGCTGGGGTGGTCACGGGCATCACGCTCCGGTGTAGGACGTCCCTGGGTCCGTGGCGACGGCGCGCGCGGGGGGTCCAGGGTCGAGACGGTTCAACAGGTCGTCGGCCATCGTGCGGCCGAGGTGGACCGGGTCGGACCCGGTCATCTCGAGGCGCTGCGGGCCGGACCCGAGCGCCACGAAGACGGAGAGGGACAGCGACGGGTCGTCCGGACCCGTCGCGGCGGTGCCCCGCGCGGCGGCGGGACCCGTGGCGGCCGGGACCGCGAGCGCGCCGACGGGAGCGGTGCAGCCGGCCTCGAGCCGCGCCAGGACCGCCCGTTCGGCGGTCACGGCGACGCGGGTCGGCGGGTGCTCGAGCACCTCGGCGAGCAGGCGGGCCAGGTCGGCGTCGGTCATCGCGGCAGGGCCGTCGGCGGTGGCGGGCCCGCCGAGGAGGGCGTCGCCGTCCCGGCACTCCACCGCGAGGGCGCCCTGGCCGGGGGCGGGCACCATCGTGGCCAGGTCGAGCCGGTCGGTCGCCTCGTCGAGCCGGCCGAGGCGGGCCAGGCCCGCGCAGGCGAGCACGACGGCGTCGAGCTCGCCGGTGCGGACCAGGTCGATGCGGGTGCCGACGTTGCCGCGGATGTCCCGGACGACGAGGTCAGGTCGCGCCACGGCCAGCTGGGCCGCACGGCGCGGGGAGCCGGTGCCGACGACCGCCCCGGCGGGCAGCTGGTCCAGGGCCAGACCGTCACGGGCGACGAGGGCGTCGCGCGGGTCCTCCCGCTCCGGCACGGCGGCGATGACCAGACCGGGCTCCGGGGTGGTCGGGAGGTCCTTGAGGGAGTGCACGGCGAGGTCGATCCGACCCTCGCGCAGGGCGTCGCGCAGGGCCGAGGCGAAGACCCCGGTGCCGCCGATGACCGACAGGCTGGCGCGGGAGGCGTCGCCCTCGGTGCGCACGGGCACGAGCTCGACCTCGTGCCCGGCCGCGCGCAATCGGTCGGCGACCCACCCGGACTGGCTGGTCGCCAGGGCGCTGGCGCGGGTCCCCAGCCGCAGCGGGCGCCCGGCACCGGGGCCGAGCAGGCGCACGGGGGCGGCGTCAGGACGCAGCGAGCCGACGGTCATCGGGCACCTCCAGGGGCGGCGTCCGGCGCGACGACCATGCTCGGCACCTGGAGGGGCGGGCTCTGGGCGACCGAGACCTCGTGCGGGTCGAGGTCGAAGAGCTCGCGCAGGGCCGTGGCGTAGTCGCCGGGCTCCTTGGCGTCCCCGGTCTGCAGCTCCTTGACGCGCACGGTCGGCGTGTGGAGCAGCTTGTCGACGACCCGCTGGACGGTGCGGCGCACCTCGGCGCGCTCGTCGTCGGGCAGGTGGGGCACCCGCTGGTCCAGGCGGGTCATCTCGGCGTCCACGACCCGGGCGGCCTGCGCTCGGAGCGCGGCCAGGGTCGGCCCCAGCCGGGCCGTCCGACGCTCGGTGAGGTAGCCGGCGACCTCGGACGTGACGAGCTCGCGGACGGCGTCGACCGCGTCGTCCTGCGCGGTGCGGCGCCCCCCGGCGTGGTCGGCGGCCGTGGCCGTGGCGAGCTCGTCGCGCAGCTCGGCCAGGCCCCAGAGGCGGACCCCGGCCAGCGAGGTGACGGCCGGGTCGACGTCGCGGGGCAGGGCGAGGTCGAGCAGCACCATCGGGGCGCCGCTGCGTCCCTGCTCGGCCCGCGCGCGGGCGAGCATGCCGGCCTCGACGACGTGGCCGACGGCCCCGGTGCAGGTGAGCACGAGGTCGGCGCCGCCCACGAGGCGCGGCATGTCGACCCAGTCCGCGGCGCGGGCCCCGTGCTGCTCGGCGAGGCGGTCGGCGCGGTCGCGGGTGCGGTTGACGATCGTCAGGTCGCCGACGCCGGCCCGGGCCAGGGTGGCGACGGCCAGGCCGGACATCGCCCCGGCTCCGACGACGACGGCCTTGACGCCGTCGCGGTCCGGCAGCACCGACCCGGCCAGGCCGAGACCGGTGCCGACGAGGGAGTGCGACACCCGGTCGATGGAGGTCTCGGCATGGGCCCGCTTGCCCACCCGCAGCGCCTGCTGGAAGAGCGGGTTGAGCGTGGCCCCGAGCCGGTCGTCGCGCTGGGCCAGGCCGAGCGCGTCGCGCAGCTGGCCCAGGATCTGGCTCTCGCCCACGGCCATCGAGTCCAGGCCGCAGGCCAGCTCGAAGAGGTGGGCGACCGCGCGCTCGTCGTAGTGGACGTAGAGGTGCTCCGCGAGGTCGTCCCGGCTCAGGCCGGTGACCTCGCAGAGCGCCTCGCCGACCCCGGAGAGCGCGCCGTGGAAGGTGTCGGCCTCGACGACGACCTCGAGCCGGTTGCACGTGGCGAGGACGAGCGACTCGGCGACGTGCTCGCGCTCGTGCACCCGGGCGGCGAGGTCGCGCGCGCCCTCGGCCCCGAGCGCGGCGCGCTCGAGCAGCTCGATGGGGGCGGTGTGGTGGGACAGCCCGACGACCAGGACGCTCATCCGACCTCGTCCCTCCGGGCGTCGGCCAGCAGCCGCTGGTGCTCGTGGAAGGCGAGGATCTGCAGCTCGGTCGCGAGGTCGACGGCGCGCACGTGGACCCCGTCGGGGACGCGCAGCACGACCGGCGCGAAGTTGAGGATCGACCGCACGCCGAGCCCGACGAGGGTGTCGGCCACCTGCTGGGCCGCGGCCGCGGGGGTGGTGATGACGCCGACGGCGACGGGCGTGCGGGCCGGGTCGAGGTCCTCGAGCGTGGCCACCGTGAGGCCCTCGATGCGGGTGCCGACCAGCGCGGGGTCGCGGTCGACGAGGGCGACGACGTGGAACCCGCTGGGGGCCAGCCCGCCGTAGGCCGCGAGGGCCCGGCCGAGGTTGCCCATCCCGACGATGACCACGGGCAGGTCCTGGCTGAGGCCGAGCTCGGCGGCGATCTGGTCGGTGAGGCGGGGCACGTCGTAGCCGACGCCGCGCACGCCGTAGGAGCCGAGGCAGGACAGGTCCTTGCGCACCTGGGCCGAGCGGATGCCCAGGAGGTCGGCCAGCTCGTCGCTCGACACCGACGCACGGCCGCGCTCGGCCAGGTCGGTGAGGGCTCGCAGGTATCCGGGGAGTCGTCCGACGGTGGCCTCCGGCACACCGCGTCGGGTGGACTCGGCCATCATCAGCGGACCCCGCTCCTCTCGTCGAAGGGCGTCGAGGGGCGGTCTTATATCAGACCCGCTGACAGGCTCGACGCGGACCCCCACACTGTAGGCACCGCTTCCCCTTTCGACCAAAACGAGTGGTCGTGAGGTCGGTCACCGGCCCGCGCCGGCCCGGGGCGGGCCGGGGCGGCGCGAGGGGGTCGGGGCGAGGGCGTCGCGCACGGCCTGCGGGTCGACGCGCCAGTGCGCGACCTCCCGGTCGTCGACGAGCAGGACGGGCACCCGTGCGGTCCACCGCTCGAGCAGCCCGGGGTCCCCCCGCCCGAGCTCGTCCAGGTCGAGCACCCTCAGCCGGCCGGGACGACGCCCGCGGCGCCGCGGCTCCGCGAGGACGGCCGCCACCACCTGCTCCATGTCGACGCACAGGTGGCAGCCCGCGCGCGAGACCACGACCACGTCCGCCTCGCGCCGGTCACCGCCCGGCCGGTCGCGGCGCACCCGCTGCAGCCACCTCATAGCCCGTCCTCCTCCGTCCGCGGACATGCCGACGGCGCCGGCCCCTCGGGGCCCGGCGCCGTCGATGCTCCGGCTCAGCCGGTCACTTCTTGTTGCGACGCTGGTGACGCGTCTTGCGCAGCAGCTTG
>JASKZT010000114.1 GCA_030145965.1 Ornithinimicrobium sp. | reverse complement strand
CTCGGCCGCTGGGACCTGCCCGCCGACGGTCAGCTCCGTGAGCTCGTGCTGCCGGGTGCTTCGCCGGCCCCGGGTGCCGAGGTCGTCCTGGTCGGCTACACGCGCTCGGGGCGGGCGTGGTGGTTCGGCTCGACCGAGGGGCTCGCCGGCCGCCACGGCCAGCTCGAGCCGGTCTGGTTCGAGCCCGACCGCGGTCGGGCGCTACGCCAGCTGGGGCTGTCCTGGTCCCAGCCGATCGCCTGGGCGCAAGGTCCGCTGTCCGCGTCGGCGCCGCCCTCGGGGGGGACGGCCACCCTGCTCGTCTACGCCGCCGTGCCGTACGAGGAGTTCGACTTCGCGGCGGCGGCCGTCCCGCCCGGGTCGTGGCTCAGCGACGGGCCACGCCCGGAGGAGGCCCCGCTCCTGGACCCCACCTGGGGCGTGGTCGCCCACCTGGGTGCCGAGGACCTCGCGGACGGCGAGGCGACGGTCCGGGTGAGATGGGGCCACGGCCTCGGTGCGCGGGTGACGACGGAGGGGCGCGGCCGGGTGCGCTTCCTCGTGGACGGACAGCCGGCCGACTCCCTGCTCATGTCCGACGGCTGGTGGTCCAGCTGGACCGACGAGGCGGTGACCTCAGAGGTGGAGATCACCTACGAGGTCGGCTACTCCCGGTCGCGGGAGATCACGGTGCTCGTGGAGGACCACGACGCCATCACGCTGGAGCTGCTGACCGGGTGAGCCTCCGACCCCGCCGCCGGGTGCGGCGGCCGCCGCGCTGGCACACTGTGGGCATGGTCGGGCCCCAGCCGACCGGGCCGCACCCGGGCCTGCCCGACGCCGTGCAGCGCCACGCGCCAGGGTTGCGTCGCACCGCGGTCATGCTCACCGGTGAGCCGCGGGCGGCCGACCGGCTCGTGGCCGAGGCGTTCCGTCGTGCTCCCACGGCCGGCGAGCGCGAGGAGCTGCTCGTGGCGCTCGTCCGGGCCTTCCTGCGCCGCACCGCCACCCCGCGCGCCGACCTCCTGACCACCGAGCTGCGCACCACCCACGTCCTTGCCGCCGGGCCCGACGAGAGCTCCCCCCACGCCGACGCGGGCGACGTGCTGGCCGCGCTCCGCCCCCGCGAGCGGGCCGCCACCGTCCTGCGGCGCGTCGAGCGCTGGCCCGCCGGGCGGACCGCGGAGGTGCTGCGCGTGCGGCGCACCGCGGTCACCTGGCTGGTGCCCCGGACCCCCGGCGTGGAGGACGCGCTGCGCTCCCTCGCCGAGCAGCACCACCGGCCCGACCACGACGTCGTGGCCGACGTCCTGGCCCGCCTCGAGCCGGCGCCCACGGAGAGGTCGGCCGGCCGCGCCCACGTCGACCTCACCGGTCCCTCGGCCCGCGCCTGGACCTGGAGGGCGGTCGCCGCGGCCGTGGCCCTCGGCCTCGTGGTCTGGGTCTCCGCGCTCGCGGACCGGCCGGACCCCGCCCTGCGGACGGCCCCGGAGCCGGCACCGAGGGCAGCGGGCCTGACGCTGGCCGACGGGTCGACCGCCCGCGACGGCCGCGAGGACCTGGCCGGGCGCGGCTGGGTGCTCAACGGACGCGGCGACCCTCCGGTCGGCCTCGAGGGGCTCCGGCTGGTCGAGGTGACCCCCCTCGACCTGCGCCGCGCAGACGCCCCCCTGAGCATCGACACCCGCCCCCGCACCGGACAAGCCCTCTTCGGGGTGCTGTGGTGCGACCTGCCCGTTCGCGACGCCAACCTGCGCCTTCCGGCGGCCCGCCTCTCGACACCGACGGGGTCGGCCGTCGTGCCGTGCGCGGGCACCGACGGCGAGCCGCCGGTGAGCCGCCTCGTGCCGCTGCCGCCGGCCGCGGGCCAGGACCGCACGATCGTCCGCGTGGGGTGGACCGGTGACGTGCCGGAGCGGGGGCACGCGCTCCTCGCGACCTACTCCGAGGTCCCGGTCGTCCCGCAGGAACCGTCCGCCGCCCCGCCGCCGCCCGTCTCCGCTCCGGGGTCGGTCGTGGTGACGGCGAGCGGCACGACCTACCAGGTCGGCGACCGGCCGGTCCACCACGAGCGCGTGCGCATCGGCCCCTCGACCACCGTGACGGTCTGGGCGGGAGAGGCCGGTGCGGTCGCGGTGCAGCTCGACGACGTCCTGCTCACCGACGACGGCGAGGCCGCCGCGGCCGAGACAACCTCTCTGGCCTGGCGGACGGCCGACCCGGAGCTGCGCGGCGGCAGCTGGCTGGCCTCCCGGCCCGGCGGCGTGCGGCAGCTGGACCTGCCGTCCCAGCTGCGTCCGGGCCCGGGCCGCACCCGCGTGGCCACCCTCTCGGTGCGCACCTCCCTGCCGGACGGGGCGTGGCAGGTGCACGTCGGCGACGCGCAGGAGGTCCCGGACGCCGGTCCCGCACCCCTGGCGGTCACGACACCCGGCCCGGACGTGCCGACGTGGGTGGCCGGGCACCGCCTCGCGGCCGCGTGGCTCGTACCCGCCGACGGGGTGCCCCACCCCCTCGTCGACCCGGGGCTGCGGCCCGGTCGTCGCTTCGTCCTCGTCGGCACGCCCGCGGGCAGCGGGACCGGCCCGCTCGACGTCGTCACCCCGCACGTGGCCACCACGCGCGGGGCGGCCGAGGTGTCCGTGGTGGCGGACGTCGCCGACGCCTTCGACGAGAGCCTCTGGCGGCCGGGCGACCAGCTCGTCCGGGCGGGGGCCAGCACGAGCAACATCCGCACCGGCGTGGGCACCGGTGTGCAGTCCGTGACCGCCCCGGCCGCGGTGGCCCCGGCCCCGCCCGCGACGCTGCTCGCCTACGAGCCGGTGCCCTACGAGGACTTCGACTTCACCTCCGCACCTCCCCTG
>JASKZT010000108.1 GCA_030145965.1 Ornithinimicrobium sp. | reverse complement strand
GCGGTCCGGCCGGGCGGGGGGACCTCCTCCATGACGGGCGAGGGCTCCGGGGTCGGCTGCGCGCTGGTGCTCACAGGCCCAGCTCCTCGACCAGCGCCTCGATCTGGGCCCGGTCCTCCTGGAGGAAGGTCGCCAGGTCGGGCCCCGTGAGGAAGTTGTCGGCCCACTTGTTGCGCTCCATCGCGTCCTTCCACTCCGGGGTCTCGACCGTCTCGGTGACGATCTGCTGCAGCTCGTCGAACTGGGCGTCGGTGATGCCCGCCGGGGCGAGCAGGCCACGCCAGTTGGTCATCGCCACGTCATACCCCTGGTCGATGAGCGTGGGCATGTCGATGCCCTCGACCGGCTCCGGGGAGACGATGGCCAGCCCGCGCATGCGGCCGGCGTCGATCTGGTCGGCGAACTCGTTGTAGCCGCTGACCGCCGCCCGGGCACCACCGGAGGTGAGCACCTGGATCGCCTCGGCGCCGCCGGACTTGGGGATGTAGGTGACCTGGTCGGGGCCGATGTCGTTCTTGAGCGCGAGGTCGGCGACGATGAGGTGGTCCAGACCCCCGGCCGAGCCGCCGGTCCACGGGAAGGCCTTGGGGTCCTGCGTCCAGTCGGCGACCAGGTCGTCCATCGACTGGTAGGGGGAGTCCGCCGGGACGACGATCACGTCGTACTCCTCGGAGATGCGCGCGATCGGTCGCACGTCCTCGAGGGTGACGGGGGAGTCGTTGAGAGCGATGGCGCCCACCATGACGGTGCCGGTGGTCAGGAGCGTGTCGGCCCGCCCCTCCATCGTGCTGTACTTCCCGAGCCCGATCGTCCCGCCGGCCCCGGGGATGTTGACCACCTGGGCGTTGTTGACGACCTTCTGGGCGCGCATGGCCGCCTGCAGCTCGCGGGTGAAGGTGTCCCACCCGCCGCCCGCCCCGGCGGGCGCGATGAGCGTCAGGTTGGCCCGCAGGTCGTCGCCGCTGTGGGCCGAGCGCACGGAGGCGGCAAGGGCCCAGCCCACGACCAGGGCCGCGACGACGCCGTAGACGAGGAGGGGCAGGGGCCCCCGTGGTCCACGTACGGTGTCGACGCCAACGGCGTCCTGACCTGGTTGGGGGGCCCCCTGTGGCCCGGCTGTGGTGCTCATCGTCCGTACTCCTTCGGCCGGCAGAGCCCTAGTATGGCTGACGTGACGTCAATCAGCGTCGCAACCGGCCTGCGGAAGGTGCCCCGATGACCGTCCTCCTCGCCCACACCACCACCGACGAGGGACGCGCTGCCCAGGAGGCGTCCGTCGAGGAGGCCCGTCGCCGCGGCGAGGACCTGCTCGTCTTCCCGCTCGGCGGGGACCGGCCCACGGGGCTGGACGCCGAGGACCTGCGCGTGACCGTGCACCAGCCCGACGGGCGGGACCGCGACGTGGTGGGCCAGCTGCTGGACGTCGCCATCCAGGTGGGAGCCAGCTGCATCGTGGTCGGGATCCGCCACCGCTCGCCGGTGGGCAAGCTGCTGCTCGGATCGGCCGCGCAGCAGATCCTGCTCGAGGCCACCGTCCCGGTCATCGCCGTCAAGCCTCCTCAGACCTAGGGGGCGGTGTCCGCTGGGGTGAGGCTCCACCACCCGGGGTGTCCGGTGGGGTGGAGGGGCGTGGCACGCTGGGCGGGTGCCCCTCGACACCGACGCCGTGCTGACCCTGCTGCAGGACACCGCCGAGGAGGTCGTCAACCCCCGCTTCCGAGCCCTGGCCGAGGGAGACGTCTCCTCCAAGACCCACCCCGGCGACCTCGTGACCGTCGCCGACCAGGAGGCCGAGGTCATCATCACCGCGGCGCTGCGGGCGGCCTACCCCGACGCGATGGTGCTGGGGGAGGAGGCCTGCGCCCAGGACGCGAGCCTGATCGAGGCCTTCCGCGCCGCCGACCACGCCTTCACGGTGGACCCGGTCGACGGCACCCGCAACTTCGTGCACGGCTCGCCCGACCACGCCGTCATGGCGGCCGAGGTGAGGGACGGCGTGACCGTGCGCGCCTGGATCTGGCAGCCGCAGCACGGCCGCGCCTACGTCGCCGAGCGCGGCGCGGGCCTGTGGTGCGACGGCACCCGGGTCGCCGCCCTCGACCCGGCGCCGCAGGACCCGGCCCGGTGGGACGTGCGCAGCTCGGCCCGCGGCATGGTCGGGAGCACGCTCGGGCCCGTCGGCCCGCTGGCGCTGACCTGGGTCAGCTGCGGCATCGACTACCCGCAGCTGGCCGGCGGCGCCTGCGACGCGCTGGTCTACCGCGGCACGATGCCCTGGGACCACGTGCCCGGCTCGCTCATGATGAGCGAGGTCGGCGGCGTCGTCGGCACGCTCGAGGGGGAGGAGTACGGCCCGCGCTCGCGTCCCGCCGGCATCGTCGGCGCACGCGACGAGGAGGTCCTGCGGACGCTCGTCGGCCTGCTCTGAGCCGGCTCAGCCCTGCCGCGGGTCCTCGCCGGGCCGCGGGTCAGGGTGCTCGGTGGCGTCATGGACCGCGGCGCGCAGCGCCAGCTCGCGCGCCAGCGTGGTGACCTGCTGCTCCACGTGCCGCATCCGTCGGTAGGAGGAGGCGACGTAGCCGAGGAAGACGACCGTCAGGCCGTAGAGGAGCAGGTCCGCACCGCGGCCCACCCCGAGGACCTGGGCGACCTGGGTCAGCAGCCGGGGGAAGAGCACCGCCGCCGCGGCGAGGAGGACGAAGCCCACGAGGAGCAGCCGGCGCACCGCCTGGTGCCGGGAGTCGGCGGTCGAGCGGTTGAGCATCGCGGTGATGACCACGACGGCGACGAGCAGGACGATCTTGATCACGGGCTGGTCGAGCATGGCGCCTCCCTCACTTGAGCAGCGTGTCGACGAGGATGTTGACCGAGTTGATGAGCGACTGGCCCTTGGCCTTGCTGTAGTCGGTGTAGAGCACGTGGAC
>JASKZT010000106.1 GCA_030145965.1 Ornithinimicrobium sp. | reverse complement strand
GGACAGGTGGAGGGCGGCCGGCCAGCCGCAGAACCCGTCGCCACCGAGGACGGCGATCTTCACGTGGGACTCCTTGTCGGGCGGCCCCGCGGGACGCGGGGGACGCGGGTCAACCTATCAACGCGGGGGCGCGCCGCCCGCCCGGCGCGTCCTGCGGCTCCGTCAGCGCTCGTCGGGACGGGTCGCCAGGGTCACGCCGACGGTCTCCAGCTGCCCGTCGCGGACGTACTCGAGATCGGCCTGCGCGCCGGCGCCCCGCTCGCGGATCTGCCCCACGAGGGCGTCGGCGGACGGCACGGCCTCGCCGTCGATGCCGACGATGACGTCGCCCTCCTGCAGGCCGGCGTCGGAGGCCGGGGTGCTCGGCTCGACCTGGGCCACGAGGGCGCCGGTGCGCAGGGCGCCCTCGGCCTCGGCCGACCCGTTGTCCAGACCCACGCCGAGGAAGGCGTGCTCGGCGGTGCCGGACTCGATGAGCTGGTCGACGATGAGCCTGACCTTGGCGGCCGGGATGGCGAAGCCGATGCCGATGGAGCCGGCCTGCGCCTGTCCGGCCGAGCGGATGGAGGCGATCGATGAGTTGATGCCCACGAGCTCGCCCGCGGCGTTGACGAGCGCGCCACCGGAGTTGCCCGGGTTGATGGCGGCCGAGGTCTGCACGGCGTTGGTGACGACCGTCTGCTCGGCGGGGGTGGTGGCTCCGGCCGCGCGCGTGGTCACCGGCCGGTCGAGCGCGCTGACGATGCCCGTGGTCACGGTGCCGGACAGGCCGAGAGGGTTGCCGACCGCCATGACGGGGTCGCCGACGGCCAGCGTGCTGTCGTCGCCGACCGTGACGGGGCTCAGGTCCTCCGGGCCGTCGGTGAGCCGCAGCACGGCGAGGTCGCTGGAGGGGTCGGCGCCGGAGACGGTGGCGGCGTAGCGCCGACCGTCGGCGAGCACGACCTGCACCTCCTGGGCCCCCTCCACCACGTGCGCGTTGGTGACGATGTTGCCCTCCTCGTCCCACACCACGCCGGACCCCGACCCCTGGCCGGCGCTCCCGGCGACCTCGATCGAGACGACGCTCGGCCCGACGGCCTCCGCGACCCCCGCCCAGTCCTCCGACGGGGTGAAGGAGGCCGGGCGGCCCGTCGTCTGCCCGCCGAAGGTGTCGGCCGCCGGGGCCGCGGTCTGCACGGCCTGCTGGGAGCTCGCGCCGCCGTCGTCGGCGCCCCTCACCACGGCATACGTGCCGCCCGTGGCCAGGGTGGCCGACAGCAGGCTGGCGGCCGCGATGTCGCCCCAGCGGCGGCCGGTGCGGGAGGGGGCGCGGGAGGGCTGCGGGGCGGCTGGGGTCGCGGTCATGCCCCTAGTGCAGCACCGGCTGGTGCGACCTGCCTGAGATGTCGCTGGGACCTTCCTGGGCGCCGCGTCCTTCAGTCGTCCTCGGGCAGCCCGGGAGCGCGCGGCAGGTCGACCCGGAAGGTCGCGCCGCCGCCGGGGGTCGGGGCGTGGCGCACCGTCCCGCCGTGGCGGGCGGCGATGGCGGCCGCGATCGGCAGCCCCAGGCCGGTCCCGCCCGAGGCCCGGCTGCGCGAGCGGTCGGCGCGGTAGAACCGCTCGAAGACCCGCTCGGCCACCGCGGCGTCGAGCCCGGTGCCGTGGTCGCGGACCTCGACGACCACCCGGTCGCCGACCGTGCCGACGGCCACCTCGACCGGGGTGCCGTCGGGCGTGTGGGCCAGGGCGTTGGCCACGAGGTTGGTCAGCACCTGGCGCAGGGCGCCGTCGTCGCCCACGACCACGGGCAGGCCGCCCCCGGTCGAGCCGGCCAGCGGCTCCAGGGCCACGTGCCGCTCCGGTGCGCGGACCCGCGCGTCCTGCACCACGTCGCCGGCCAGCACGGTGAGGTCGACGCGGGTGGTGGTCATCGAGGGCTCGGAGTCGAGCCGGGTCAGGGTGAGCAGGTCCTCCACGAGCCGCGTCATCCGCGTCGCCTCGTCCTCGATCCGGCGCATCGCGCCGCCCACGTCCTCGGGCGAGACCGCCCCGACGCGGTAGAGCTCGGCATACCCCTTGACCGTGGCGAGGGGGGTGCGCAGCTCGTGGGAGGCGTCGGCGACGAAGTCGCGCATGCGCTGCTCGGAGGCCTCCCGGACCCCGAAGGAGTGCTCGACCTGCGCCAGCATCCGGTTGATCGACTCCGACAGCGAGCCCACCTCGTCGTTGGCCGCCCGGGGCGGCACGCGTCGGGTGAGGTCCCCGTCGGCGATGGCGGCCGCGGTGTCCTCGATGCGGGTGAGGGGGCGGAAGGCGCGGCGTACGGCGAACCAGCCGAGCACCCCGACCAGGACGAGCACCACGAGCCCGATCGAGACGGTGTAGAGGGTGAGCTGGTCGACCGTGCTGTCGACCCCGGTCAGCGGCACGGCGACGGTCACGGTGCCGACGACGCGGTTGTTGGCGTCGGTGACGCCGGCCGTCAGGGCCCGCCAGGTGCCGTCGCCGTCGCGGGCCGGCAGGTCGAAGGCGCTGCCGACCGGGTAGGGGCCGTTCCCGGTGAGGCTCGACGCGTCCGGCACGCCGACCTCGGGGTCGTGGCCCTGGAAGGGGAAGGAGAGAGGGATGGGGGCCGAGCCGTCGGCCGGGGCGAAGACGACGTAGTAGCGGTTCGGCGGCACGTACCCGCTCCGCCGGAGCAGGGCGGTGCCGTCCCCCTCGAGGATCTCGGTCACCGTGCTCAGGCCGAGGGGGCGGAGGGCCTGACCGAGCTCGGCGTCGACGCGCTCGACGAGATAGCCGCGGAGCAGGGTGCTGGTCACCACCATCGTGACGAGGTAGGCGCCGAGCACGAGCAGCAGCACGACGGCCACGAGCCGCCGCGTCAGCGACATCCTGTGCAGCCACCGGTAGGCGGCGCCGCGCAGCGCGCTGGGGGAGATCACGAGGGTGCGGCTCGCTCGACCGCGGTCGGGCGGGCGCTCCTCAGTCGCGCGGGGCGCGCAGCACGTAGCCGACGCCGCGCTTGGTGTGGATGAGCGGCTCGCCGACGACGTCGATCTTGCGACGCAGGTAGGAGATGTAGGACTCCACGATGTTCATCTCGCCGCGGAAGTCGTAGTCCCAGACGTGGTCGAGGATCTGGCTCTTGGACAGCACCCGGCC